>CAYZLS010000240.1:0-3794 GCA_964479355.1 uncultured Wenzhouxiangellaceae bacterium
GCATACCGATTGCACCCAAGTACATTTTCGCAGCCTTGAGTCTGAAGTAATTGAACGTTACCTACAGCAGGAAAAACCATATGATTGCGTCGGTGCATTCAAGGCTGAATCGCTGGGCGTTACGCTGTTCGAGCGCATCATTAACGAAGATCCGACGGCCATCATTGGGCTTCCCCTGATACGTACAGCAGCCATACTGCGAGATGCCGGCCTGAAGTTACCCTAGTGACATGACACCAGCCCAAACATTCTATTAAGAACCACCAGAATTGCATAATCTAATTTTGCCCATATCTTTGCAATTGAGCCTTTGCACCTGAAATCCGAAACCCTGATGAACAATATCCCACTCAAAGACCAGCAGTTTACTCATTGGAAGCTAGCCAGTGACATCGATAATGTGCTCTGGCTAAGCATTGACCGGGCAGGTGAACGGGTGAACAGCCTGTCACTTGAAATTCTCGCTGAGCTGGAATTGATCGTGACTGCCATGGAAACGGAGCCTCCTGCCGGGTTGGTGTTGCAATCAGGTAAGCCTGGTTCATTTGTCGTGGGTGCCGATATACGCGAATTTGACGCCTACGATGATGCAGACATCGCCTCGGAAGGGATTACCCGGGTGCACCGCCTGTTCAATCGGATCGAAGTACTGCCCTTCCCCACCGCGGTTATCATTGACGGTTATTGCCTTGGCGGTGGCCTAGAACTTGCTTTGACCTTTGACTACCGCATTGCCAGCAATGTTGAGCACACTCGGCTGGGATTTCCTGAGATAAAATTGGGTATTTACCCCGGCTTTGGTGGTAGTGCTCGCAGTGTTCAGCGAGCCGGTGCATCCAACGCCATGTCATTGATGCTTAGCAGTCGCAATCTGCGACCCGGTGCTGCCAGGGCCATGGGCCTGGTTGATGAGTTGGTTGAGCCGCACGGCTCATTGCGGTGGGCTGCACGTCGGGCAATCAAACAGGGTCGCAAGAGCCAGCTCCCGGGACAGCTAACCCGCTTACAGAATTTCGGGCCAATCCGACCCCTGTTGGCGAGAATGATACGTAAGCAGGTATCAGCCAAGGCTAACCCCAAACATTACCCGGCACCTTTTTCACTCATTGAAGCATGGGAACGATACGGTGATGACCCCCAACGTATGCAGGTTGAAGAGTCGGAGCGGGTTGGCAAGCTGATTACCGGGGCCACTTCGAAAAACCTGAGACGGGTCTTTTTCCTGATGGAACGATTGAAGACATTTGGCCAGCAATCCGATTTCAATGCCCGCCGTGTACACGTTATTGGCGCGGGTGTCATGGGTGGCGATATCGCGACGTGGTGCGCATTGCGGGGGCTGGAAGTTACCTTGCAGGACCGGGAATTGAGTTATATTGAACCGGCACTGAAGCGGGCAAAATCTCTGTTCAAGAAAAAACTGAGAGATCGCAATAAGGTTACGGCTGCACTGAGCCGACTAGTACCGGATGTAGCAGGCAAAAGCGTTGCTAAAGCCGATGTCATTATTGAAGCAATTTTTGAAGACACGAACGCAAAACGGACACTGTTTGAGGATATTGAGCCTCGCATGAAAGCAGGCGCGGTACTCGCGACCAATACCTCCGCCATTCCGTTGGCAGATCTGTCATCTGTACTCAAGCAACCGGAGCGTCTGATCGGTATTCATTTCTTTAACCCGGTGGCTAAAATGCCTTTGGTTGAAGTTGTACATGACAAACAAACTGACGCCGGGCAGGTTTCCAGAGGGGCAGCGTTTTGTGGTCGGATCAATCGTTTCCCAATACCGGTCAAAAGCACGCCGGGATTTTTGGTAAACCGGGTTTTATCCGGTTATATGGCCAAAGCGATGAGTATGCATCTGCAGCAGAAGATTCCCATTGCGATACTGGACCAGGCGGCAAAGTCGTTTGGCATGCCAATGGGACCAGTTGAACTGGCTGATACCGTTGGTCTAGATGTGTGCCTGAAAGTTGTAACGATGTTGGGCGGGGGTGATACCGAAAAGGAAGCTGCCTTGTTACAGGAAAAAGTAGATGCCGGAAACCTGGGACGTAAATCCGGTCAGGGTTTTTACGTCTGGAAAAAAGGCAAACCTAAACAGACAAGCTCCGATAGTAGTCAGTACGACCTGGACGATATCAGCACCCAATTGATGGAACCTTACCTGCAGGCTTGTGAAGCCGCACTGGCGGAAAACATTGTAGAGGATGCTGATGTGCTTGATGCAGGTATGATTTTTGGTACGGGCTTCGCGCCCTTTCGTGGTGGTCCATTGCATTATTTGAAACAACAGGAGCAAGACAATGACTGAGACACTGCGTAAGATAGCCATTGTAGGCGGTAGTCGTATTCCGTTTTGCCGCTCCAACACGATTTATTCGAAAAAGAGCAACCTCGATATGCTATCGGCCGTTATTGATGGGATCGTTGATCGTTTTGACCTGGATGGAGTGCAACTTGATGAAGTAATGGCCGGTGCTGTCATGACCCACTCAAAAGACTACAACCTGGCCCGGGAGGCTGTGCTGTCCAGCAAGCTCTCCCCATTAACACCGGGGATCACCTTGCAACAAGCCTGTGGCACCAGTTTGCAGGCGGCCTTGAACCTGGCCGCAAAAATTGCCAGCGGTCAGATAGAGTGTGGGATCGCAGCAGGCACTGATACAACTTCCGATGTACCAATTGTTTTTGGTGCCAAATTTGCCCACCGCCTGATCCAATTAAACCAAGCGAGAACCATGGGTCAGCGCATGGCTGCACTGAAAGGTTTCAGCCCCGGTGAACTCAAGCCGGTGTCGCCCACCAATGGAGAGTTGCGTACGGGGCTGTCGATGGGCCAGCATTGCGAACGGATGGCACAGGAGTGGCAAATCAGCCGTGAGGATCAGGATCAGCTTGCATTTGATAGCCACCAGAAAGCCGCAGCCGCTTACGATAACGGTTTTTTTGATGATCTTGTGACTCCTTTCAATGGCGTCAGCCGTGACAACAACCTGCGGGCCGAGACCAGCGTCGAAAAACTCGCCGGCCTGCGCACCGTATTTGACCGGGATCCCGATGCCACCCTGAGTGCAGGCAATAGCACCCCATTGACCGATGGTGCGGCCGCGGTCTTGATATGTTCAGAACAATGGGCCAAAGAACATGGACTGCAAGTACAAGCCTATCTACAGACCGGTCGTTCTGCAGCGGTTGATTTTGTCCAGGACGAGGGTTTGTTGATGGGACCCACCGTTGCGGTTGCAGAAATGTTGCACCGCGCTGGTCTGGAGTTGCAGGATTTTGATTTTTATGAAATCCACGAAGCCTTTGCTGCTCAGGTCTTGTGTACACTCAAGGCTTGGGAGTCTGAGCGCTATTGCAAAGACCGCCTGGGACTCGAAAAGCCCCTGGGCAGCATCGACCGCGACAAATTGAATGTCAACGGAGGTAGTCTGGCGGCCGGACATCCGTTTGCAGCAACCGGCGCCCGCATTATCGCGACCCTGTCACAATTGCTGGCAGAAAAAGGATCCGGGCGTGGTCTGATCTCAGTTTGCACCGCCGGCGGCATGGGTGTCTGCGCTATGTTAGAACGACCCTGATTCACGTATTTTTGAACCGACGGCCTGACGACCTCGACCTGTCGGTAACCCTGCCAATCCCGAATCACCTACTGGGTACAGTCTCTAGAGACCTTGAGACAACAGGATGTTGTCGACACTAGCCCCAATATTTCATGAGCACGTCTGATTTGGTCTGATTTGGTCAGATTTGGTCATTGACTCCTAGAGGTTGCTGTCGAGGGTGCC
>CAYZLS010000241.1:0-3791 GCA_964479355.1 uncultured Wenzhouxiangellaceae bacterium
TCAATGCTGACAGCCTTCGGAATGGTAGCAGCACAAGCGCCAAGCAGTAACAGACTACAGGCGAGTAGAGGCAAAATTACCGCCCTGGATGTTAACCCATTATTCATAATCTTATATTTCCTTTTTTTCAGGATTAATTGCCTTGTAAAGTCGCGTGCTTAATCGGCGGCACTTTTTTGAACTCAGTCCGAATGTCATCACTGACTGCTTTAAGATCAGCGGTGCTTTCTATCACAGTCGGCGTGATCATGACAATGGTCTCAGTCCGAAAGGTATTATTTGTGGTACTACCGAATAACCGGCCGAGACCCGGAATGCGATTCAGATAGGGCACCCCCGTGCGGCCTTTACTGGTTTGTTCGGAAATCAAGCCGCCCAGAAATATGGTCTGCCCCGATAGCACAGCCACCTGGGTGGTAACGGTCTTATTACTGATCGGCGGGTTACCGGAGGTGGAAATATTCGGATCACGAGCACCCGGACGACTGACATCCTGAGTAATGTCCATATAAACCAAGCCGCCCGGGTTGATTCTTGGCGTTACGCTAAGGGTCACACCGGTCGAGACATATTGTGCACTGCTGACAACACTATTATTACCCGTTGCAATACTGGATGACTCCACCGGTATTTGCGTTCCCACGGTAATGGTTGCAGAAGCGTTGTTACGTACCAGCAAGGAGGGTGCGGCCAACGAACGGACATCGGTGACGGTATCCAGCGCCGCAATGGTGGCTTGCACAAACGACGTTCCGGCATTGAAAGATCTGGAAACTGTCCCCAACAGATTAAACCCGGAGGTGTCACCGCCACCGAACTCAATGGTGTCGAGGTAACGATTTGAAGGATTTCCGGCCCCATCGGGAATCAGATCAGGGGTATTGGTCAAAAACCAGTTAACCCCAAAGGACAGGTCTTCTGTCAGTTCAACATCCAGTACCTGGGCCTCAATCAGCACCTGTAGAGGCTCCTGATCAATCCGTTTAATGGCTGCCAGAATGGATGTGTACTGTGACTGGTTGGACTGGATCAACAGCGAATTGGTCTCCAGCACTGAAGTAATGCGAATCTCACCTTCCGGGCTGCTGAGCAGGCTACCGGTACTGCGGTTGTTTTGTACGCCCCTATTGTTGGCAGCCTGGCGATTAGTATTGAATTCACCCAACGAACTTCTTTGCGCTTCCTGTAAGCCGGGTGCCAGCGTGCCACGGGAGCTTGGCTGTCTGGGAGCACTGCTTTGCCCACCGAACAGCTGGGTCAGGTAATTCGCCAACACGGTCGCCTCGAGATTCTTGACCCGATAAACATAAAGTTGAACACCCGAACCGGCAGCGCCACGATCAAGCGTTTCAATCCAGGTGCGTGCTTTTTCGAGATATTCCTCTTGCGGTGTAATCACCATAATGGAACCGAGTCGCTCCAACGGCACAAAGCGGAACATACCCGCCAATGGAGATTCAGTCGCCTCAATACTGAATATCGAGCTTAGCTCGGTGGTAATGGAATCCACATCGACGGTATGCAACGGGTAAATACCAATCGACATTCCCTTAAGCCAGTCCACGTCGAATACTTCAATGGTTTGCAGGTAATTACGTAACTCTTCCTGGGTGCCTGCCAGGAACAACATGCTTCTGGCTGCATCCACCCGCACCAGGGCGCCGGGGCGCATATAGGGATCAAGAATCTTGGCCATCTCGGTGGCAGAAATATATTCAAGTGGTGCCACCCGGACCTCATATCCCATCGCCTGGGCCTGTGCGCTCAGTACGGGTACCTGATGACCCTTGATGGCTTCAACAACGGGTAAGATGTGATAACGGCCGTCGGTATATACCACCGCAGCACCATTCCAGCGTAACAGTAATTCCAGTATCGGCATCAATTGTTCACGTGAAACAGGTTTGGAAGTAGAAAACGTCACCTGCCCGCTAACCCCGGGGCCTATGACAAATGTTTCCTGTAAGACCTCACCGAGAATGGTGTGGACCACCGATTGAACTGACTCGCCTTCGAAATTCAGCACAATCTCGCCATCTGCAGATACGGCGCTGTGTTTGCGTTTAGCTGCATTTGCGTTGATAAAGGTGGCATTGCCCTGGTAATACTCCACATCTTCCACACCAACGTCACCCGGGTTGGCTGCGGTGGTAAATACGGGCTCGGCATTCTCTTCACCGGCGGTGGTGTTCAATCTTTGATGTGAACTGTCGCGAACCTGCGTGTCGGTGGCACAACTGAGTACCAACGACAGGGCAGCAATCCCGGTCAGCAATAATCGCCCGGCCCTGTTGGCGCGTTGCACCTTATCCATCATTATTGTCATTATTATCACTGCCTCGGTTCATCAGTGCGCGGATTGCGCTTTCGTAATCCTGCCGACCCTTGGCTTGCTTTTGGGCCCGGGTTAGCGGCTCTTTTTCTTTGAGTTCTTCCTGGCGCCGCAGCTCTTCCCTGCGCTCGGCGATACGTTGGCGAATTTGCTCGGCCCTTTCGAGCGGCTGATCATTGCCACCCGCTCCTACCCCAGGTCGGGCTGCTATGACCTGCGCTGGTTTCGCAGGGCTGGGAGGTGGTTTGATTTTCAGATCATGCACCTCCAGCGCCAGCCGCAATTGTTGACCTTTAAGCGACTGCAGCACCACGCTACGCGGTCGAACGGCACTCAACTGCCAGCCGAGGTACTCACCCGTCAGAGATTGACCTTCGAGCAGCCTGATGCTCTCCTCACCCGCCTTGGCCGGGGTTAGAGAAGCAATCTTTTTACCTGGTGTAATGATGATCCCCGTGAGCCTTACCGCCGGCGGGTCGGTTACTTCAATCGTTACCGGCTCAGCCACTGGTTCTTCCACTACTACCTCAATAACCTCCGGGGCGCGAGAATCATTGAATACGGGTCTCGCATTAATCACCTGAAAGCTGCTTAAGGGGCCAAGCGGTCGGCTGGCCACCATGGTTTCTTCGACACCAAGCTGTTGCGCTTCCGTAGCAGTATCCAGCGCCACAGGTCGGCTCCAGATGATAGCCAACAACAGGGATAGAAGCACCAACGAACCACAGATCGCAAGTAAAAACACACCCATCGGGTTGCCTTCAAACCATTTCATTGTAAATACCCGGAAACATTAAAGCGGATATCGAGTGAGCCCTGGCGCTTGGGCTGCGTACCGCGGGTACGCTGTTGAGTGCGCGGTCGAATGATGTTCAGATCATCCACCAGGGTCAACGGAAGACCGGTTTCCATGGCATACAAAACTTGCAAAAAATCGTCAGCATCACAACGCATCCGAACATTGACTGTGACCTTTTCAAAGCGCTCTTTTGCCCTTGCCCGCACTGGCTGTCGGCTGACAATCTGGCAAGTCTCGTCTGCCTGGAAACGCACCATTTGTCCAATCTCTCCGGACATGGCAGCGGCAGCTTCATCAAAGCTGGCTTCCTGCAAGAACAGACTGTCGTCTTGCTCCTCACTGCGTATGCTCCCCAAACGCACCTGCAAGGCTTCACGTTGTGCAGCTACGACCTGATAACGGTGCAATTGCTCACGCAAATCACCCAACTCCTCTGCGTATTCGCGGTGACGCATGACGAACCAGTGGAAAATCAGCAGATAAACCAACAATACAGCAATGCATAACAGCAGGATGGCAGTTGTTTTTGCATTGCGCTTATCTGGAATGACTTGCATCAACCGGCCTCGTGCGAGCTAACACTAGCGGTTAAATCAAAAATTTCTTTGCCACTGCGTGTATCCAGCCGGGTTGGACCGCGGAATGAAGCTCCCTCAAAAA
>CAYZLS010000242.1:0-1360 GCA_964479355.1 uncultured Wenzhouxiangellaceae bacterium
CGAAACCGTGGCAGTAGTCGGTCACCAGGTCACCAATACTTGACCTGCTCTCCAATTCGTCAATTCGTTTTAGTAGCGAATCTACCTGGTTTTGTAATTCCCGGCTCATGATGAGCCTTCCTTGTGCGCGCTGTTGGCAGCGACATATCCAAAGGTCATTGACATACCCAGGGTGTGCCCGGCGCCGTAGTAAGCATCTCCCGAAGGACTGGCGATACAATTGCCGGCGCCGTAAAGACCGGCAATGGCTTCACCCCGGGTATTCAATACCCTCCCCCCAGCATCAATCGCCGGTCCGCCGCAGGTATCCAGAGCCCCAGCCACTAGGATCATGGCGTAATACGGGCCCTTATCCCTGAACGGGTGCATGGTGACCGAGGGGTTTGCATTTGCCGGCCAGCCGCTGTCTGCAGCCATCGGGGAGAAAACCTGGTGCCATTCACTGTCGTAGGCATATTTGCCGCGTTGAAACTCCTTGTCCTGTCCGGACTTCGCGTAGCCATTGAACCGCTTGATGGTCCTTTTCAGATTATTGGCGAAAGATTCCGCAAGCTTTACGCCACCCGTATGCACCCGGATTTCAGCAAGGCGCTTTTCGATAACGGCAGTCAATTCCACCAGGGTCGCTGCGCTCATGACATAGGCGGTGTCTGCCCCCTGTGCCGGCAGGGGGTAATCTCCTGCAAAGCCCTCAGCCGTGCGCTGGTCATAGACCATGAACATCAACTGGTTCGGGTATTCGGCCCGGCTGGCGTCATAGATACCATGTGCCTCGGTACGGTCGTTGTAATTACGATTTTCATTGACGGCCCGTACACCGTATTTATTGACCTGTAGGGCAGAGTCCCCGGGTGGGAAAAATATCCCGGTGGCCAGCATGGAACTCTTCAGGGCATTTTCGAGCAGGACCTGGGTACGCCAGGCACCGCCAACGTTGCCCAGGCGTGCTCCAGCAGCAGCGGCGATATTGATGAAGTCACCTTCGGCTGCCGGCATCGCGCAGGAACCGTAAAGCCTCGCCGGTTGATAGCGGTTGGTCATTTCACGGTTATGCACGTAACCGCCGGTGGCAAAAATCACTGCCTTGCGGGCTTTCAGGCTGACGGTTTTCCCGTTAGTAACCGCTTGAATACCAATCACCCGGGCATCGGAATTCTGTACCAGACTGGTGGCACGGTGAGTCATCAGGACGGGAATTTTCCGGGTCGCCACCGCCTTGCTCAACTGGGACATCAGGTCACCGCCGGCGCCCATACTGCCGTCATCCTTCAATGGTCCCAAGGCACGACCGGCCGGCACCTTGTTCTCGGCAACGTGATCCAGGTAATCGGTTGCAGGGTGGTCGAGAAAAAACATTCGC
>CAYZLS010000242.1:1370-1664 GCA_964479355.1 uncultured Wenzhouxiangellaceae bacterium
GACTTTGAGCGAGTTGTTGTTCCGCAGGGAATCGATGGCCGCAGACGCGTTGTCATAAAAGGCTTCGAGCAATGAAAATTCATGTGTGGACAAGCCCAGCCTGCCATCTTCAGGATTGTAGCGTTCGGGATAGGAAAAGCGCGCTTGGTACCGGACACAGTCCCGCTTGCTGTCAACGATACCCCTAGCACGCAATGTGAAGTTATTCGGGATCCACAATACACCGGCGGATTTGGCCGAGGTGCCGCCGATAAAATTGGCTTTTTCAACCACCCTGACGGCATCGCCGTTGCC
>CAYZLS010000242.1:1674-3779 GCA_964479355.1 uncultured Wenzhouxiangellaceae bacterium
TGATCGCAGCTGTTAATGCGCCAACCCCGGTACCGACTACAAGAATGTCCGTTTCGTAGTCCCATGACCATGAAGCTTCAGCATTTTTTGAGTCCAGCGTGATCAATCCGGCTGATGCAAGCGCTGCGCCGGTGCCGGCAATTACCTGTCTGCGTGTAACCCCTTTACTTTTGCCTGTGCCCTGCCCACTCATTGGCTTTTCCTCGGTTGTGGTTGGATTAACCACCGCGACGTGCTACCTGGATAATTTGATACCCTCAGCTTCCCGGTCCCAGCAATCATCGGTAATGCCTTCCTTTTTTAACTTGAATTTTTCAACCCGTTCACTGGGCGTTTTGGGCATGACGTCACGGATTGCGACGTATCTCGGAATGGCAAAATACGCCAGTCGCGGTTCGCACCAGCGAATTAGGTCCTCTTCGGTAGCGCTGTGGCCCTGCTTGAACACCACAACTGCCTTGACTTCCTCTTCACCCAGCTCGGAAGGTACACCAACAACACAGGATTCGAGTACCGATTCATGTGCGCTGATGACGGATTCCACTTCGAACGATGAAATATTCTCACCACGCCGGCGAATGGCCTGCTTTTTACGGTCAACAAAAAAGAAATAACCGTCTTCATCCATGCGCCCGAGGTCACCGGTATGTATCCAGCCATTCTTGAATAATCCCAGCGTAGCCTCAGGTTTATTGTAGTAACCATCGGTACCGACAAACATCTTGTTCGAACGCGCAATGAACTCGCCCAGGCTGCCCGGTTTGCACTCATTATCGTCATCATCGACGATGCGTACATCCCAGCCTGTTATGGTCTTGCCACAGGCTCCTGCCCTGGGTTTATCATAGGGGCTGACCAGGCAACAATAACATTCGGTCATACCATAAACTTCGAGAATCTTGGTGTTGAAACGTTTCTGGAATGCGTGCCACTCGTCCTGTGGCGCAGCTGCTCCGACCATCAGGCGTATCGGATTGTCCGCGTCGGTCTCCCTTTCTTCCTGTTTGAGCAGGATCGGGATGATGCCGCCAATATAATTGGCCTCAGTGCATTGCCAGCGTCTACAGTCATCCCACAGCTGGCTGGCCGAGAAACGTTCCACGATCACGGCCTTGGCATCGGCAAGAATTGCCGGGCCAATGGTGATGCCCTGCGCGTTACCATGGAAAAACGGCAGCCCGGTGTAAAGAACATCATCCTCGGTATAACGGGAATACTTCACCGACTCAGCCCAGATGTCGTACCAGTAATGGTGGCTGAACATCACACCCTTGGAGACCCCCGTGGTGCCGGATGTATAGAGGATGGAAGCCAGGTCACTATAGTGCACGATGACGCCGGGAGAATCTTCGGAACGGTCAGAAAAATCCGCATAGCTGAGATGCTCAAAACCTGCCCAGGCTGGCATCGATGTCCCACTTGCGGTGCTGTCGGTATAGATGATGTGGTGGATATTCTCAAGTTCTTCGGCAAGAACTTCCAGGCGGTCCAGATATTGCAGATCCGCCACCAGTGCAACACAGTCGGACTGCACCATCTGGTAAGCCAGGCCTTGGCCTTTCAGTGCCACGTTGATTGGTACCTCACAGGCCCCGATTTTGTTCAGGGCGAACCAGGTGTATAGAAACTCCGGCGAGTTCGGCAGCATGATGGCTACCTTGTCGCCGTGTTTTACACCTAAAGCCAGGAAGCCATTGGCGGCCCGGTTGATGCGGGTGTTGAATTGTTCCAGTGTGAGTGGATCATCGCGAAACTGGAATACCACGTGATTCGGGTGCTGCTTCGCTTTATCTTCGATGATTTTGTGGAGCACGCGGTCATGCTGGCAATACTCCTGCATGTTCCAACTGCCCCACTTACTCGCGTGACGTTCAAACTTATCGTCCCACTGGCCCATAGATTCTCCTTTGTTTATAGGTATTTCGGATCCATGAATTTTTTGACAAGCTTCTGACCCTCACCGTACCAAACACCCTCGTCGTGGGCGTCGAGCATTTTACCTAGGTCCCAGGTCAGGATTTTTTCGGGAACAACTTCGATAATACAGCGTAGTGGCGTGTGTACCGCCGCAAATGCCGCTTCCCGTTCTTCATCTGTGGTCAGCT
>CAYZLS010000243.1:0-3729 GCA_964479355.1 uncultured Wenzhouxiangellaceae bacterium
TGCAACACGCATTTCAATACTCCTGTCATGGGATCTAAGCATAGGACAGAAGCGATTCATATAAGTTCCATTAGTTATGCAACACTACGCTAGTGTGGCTATCGCCACATACAATTGTCATACTAGGTTGGGTGGCGCCCAGTTCCGGACCCATCACATGGACGATGCCACGTGAGGGACTGTCCCAACCGTGCAATTGAATCCCAAATTCGAGGCAGTTTTTCTGCAAGGTCTGGACTTGCCGGTAGGCCTGTTCTGTCACCCAGGGGCGTTGCCCTCCCCCATCCATGCCCAAGGTCGGCGTCGAGTGATCCAGAAGTTGCCAGGGTGCGGTCGGTACGCCGTACAGCGATGCCCTGGCTGCGCAGCAAATCAAAACCTTGTGGTGATGTCACCTCATACACCAGGTGCAGGTCGATGTAGATGATGGCCGGTGTGTTATCTGTTGGCGTGCGTACCAGATGGCTGTTCCACAGTTTTTCAAACGGGGATTTAGCTGCTGACATTGCCAGCCCCGCGCGTCACTCTATCTGCCGCTGATATCGGTTGTAACCAACCGAAACGGTCTTCTGTACGGCCATCGAATAACCCAAAAAAAGCAGACTGTATTTTTTTCGTTAATGGGCCGCGCTCGGCATTTCCAATATCAATATCATCGACCGACCGGATGGGTATTATTTCTGCAGCCGTGCCGGTGAAAAACAGTTCATCCGCCAAGTACAGCGACTCACGCGACAACGGCATTTCACGTACCTCAATACCCATCACATGCACCAGGCGGATCACGCTGTCGCGGGTGATCCCAGCAAGAATCGAGGCAGACTGGGGTGGCGTAATCAGGATCTTGTCCTTGACCATAAACAGGTTTTCACCCGCCCCTTCACTGAGAGTGCCATCTGCAGCCAGCCCGATACCTTCATCGAAACCCAAACGATGGGCCTCCATACTGATCAACTGGCTGGAAAGATAATTACCACCGGCTTTAACCCCGGCAGGAATAGTATTAGGTGCCACCCGAGCCCAGCTGGAAACACACACCCTGGCACCATTCTCACGTGCTTCTTCACCCAGGTAAGCACCCCACTCTATGGCCGCAATAGCGACATCCACTAGTGAACTCTCTTTGGCGGCGACACCCAGCGAACCATAGCCACGAAAAGCGATGGGACGTAAATATGCACTGCCCAGCCCATTGCGCTGTACCACGCCGCAGCAGGCGTCCAGTAAGGTATCGATCGTATATGGAATCTCAATGCGGTACACCTTGGCTGAATCAAACAGCCGTTGCAGGTGTTCGTGCATGCGAAATCCAACAGGCGTACCCAGTCGATCATAGACACGGATACCTTCAAACACACTGGAGCCATAATGTAGCGCGTGGGTAAGAACGTGAGTCGTAGCTTCATGCCACGGTTTATATTCGCCGTTGTGCCAGATCAGTTCAGTTTCATTCATTGCGATTGTTCCCAAGCCGTTGTCAGGCGGCATCCGACTGCTGGGTTTGTGCGCAATTGCGTACCGCCCGGTTGATGATTTCCAGCAAAGCTTCGGCACAGGCCGCTACGATATCGGTAGACAATCCATGGCCGCTGTACTCAACTCCATCGACCGTGGCCCGCATACTGGCCTCGCCCTGGGCATCCTCACCCAGTGATATGCTGCGCATCGCCAAGCTCAGTACCTTGATCCGGGTATCGGTGACCTGCTCAAGCGCGTGCACGATCGCATCTACCGGCCCATCCCCTTCCCCAGTATGGGTGCAGGTGGTGCCATCTTCATGTGCAAGGGTTAACGAAGCCGTTGGCTCAGACTCCCCATTGATGCGGGACACCACGCTCAGCCAATTGAGCGACCAGGGCCCGACTGTACCGGTCTGGCTGCCGGTGATGATGGCTTCAAGGTCCGAGTCAAACACCCGTTTTTTGCGATCCGCAAGATCCTTGAATCGCAGCATGATCCCCTGTATTTCGTCTTCTGCCAACTCCAGGCCCATTTCCCGAGCACGCTCAATGACCGCGTGCTTGCCGCTGTGTTTACCCAGTATCAGTTGGGATTTTTTTAAGCCAACATCTTCGGGCCACATGATTTCATAGGTATCGCGCGATACCAGCATGCCGTGCTGATGAATGCCGGCCTCGTGAGCAAAAGCATTTTCACCAACAATGGCTTTGTTACGGGGTACGAAATTACCGGTCACAGCAGCCAACAAATGACTTGCCGCCGTCAATCGACGCGTATCTATACTGGTTTCAATTCCGTACCGGTCTGCACGTGTGCGCAGCACCATAACCACTTCTTCCAACGCACAGTTTCCAGCCCGTTCACCGATACCGTTGAGTGCACATTCGACCTGAGTGGCACCGCCTTCAACTGCTGCCAGCGAATTGGCAACTGCCAGACCCAGGTCATCGTGACAATGGGTGCTGACGGTTACGGTTTCAATACCCGCAACAGATTGATGCAGCCAACGGTATAAATCATACATTTCAGATGGCGTTGCATAACCCACGGTGTCCGGGATGTTAACCGTACCTACGCCCGCTTCGATGACGGCCTCCAGAATCTGGACCAGAAACTCCCGCTCGGTGCGGATCCCGTCTTCAGCAGAAAACTCCACATCATCGCAGGCTGTCCGCGCCATGGTCACCGCATCGACTGCATGGCGGATCACTTCATCCCGGCTCATGCAAAGCTTTTTGTGCCGATGGATGGGGCTGGTTGCGATAAAGGTATGAATACGTGCGCGTTTAGCAGGCTCCAATGATCTTGCCGCATACTCGATGTCTTTCGGAATGGTACGGCACAGCGCTGCAATCCGTGGCCCTTCAATTTCTGTAGCCAGCGCACGCACGGCTTCAAAATCGCCACTGGACGCTGCCGGAAAGCCCGCTTCGAGCACGTCAACCTGCAGTTCCGCCAGCACCCGGCCAACCCGCAGTTTCTGACCGAGACTCATACTGAAACCGGGACTCTGTTCGCCGTCTCTCAAGGTTGTATCAAAAATTTGTATTTTGCGAGACATTCAGGTTCTCCTGCCCAATGGCTATACGCTATACGCCCGGATTGTGGGGAAAAATTACCGCAGCTTGTAACTCAACGCTAACTACATCGTGCAGGCGTTCCAACTGCCGTTGCAGCAGGTCGACGGGGCGCATTGAACTCACGCTCACCTGCATAGTTCGTTCACCACCATCAGACTCTTCAATCACGCAATGGCTCAGGCGGTAGCATCTGCGTTCGATCAAACCCAGTGCCCGCAGCACTGCGCCTTCGCAGTCTTTTAATTGAATCTTTAGGGTGTGCATCATGCTGGTGCTCCTTCAATCATGATTATTATATTTAATGAGCACTGGGTCTCCTTCACCTTTTGCGGGTGGAATTAGCTTGCATCATCTTGTGATTGGGATTACCGGGCGCCACTAGGGGCCAGACATTTTCACGTGGGTTAATCGGTACATGCAGCATGGCCGGGCCTTCAGTAGTTAACAGCCAATCAAGGCCTGCTGCTACTTCTGCCTGTTTGCTGATGGTGCGCGATGGAATACCAAATGCCTGCGCGACCACCGCAAAATCCGGATTATCAGAAAGATCAACTTCACTGTAGTTTTCGTTGAAAAACAGTTCCTGCCATTGCCGCACCAGTCCCAGGGTCGAGTTATCAAGCAATATGATTTTGACTGCCAGGCCATAGCGTTTAATGGTGGCAAGTTCCTGAATATTCATCATGAT
>CAYZLS010000244.1:0-1911 GCA_964479355.1 uncultured Wenzhouxiangellaceae bacterium
TCAGATGAAGCAAAAGCCATACAAAACTGGGGAAACGGCGGCGGGTTTTCCTTGCATGCCCGGGTCCAAATAGCGGCAAATGACAGAAAAGGTCTGGAACGATTATTTCGTTACTGCGCTAGGCCGATTGTTGCCGGAGAGCGGCTTAGTTGGCTGGAAAAAGATGAGCGACTTATTTATCGCTTGTCTAAACCGCAGCATAATGGGCAAACGGAATTGCGGCTCACACCGATGGAGTTTCTTGATCGAATGGTGCTATTGATTCCGCCACCGCGTTGTCACCGGCATCGCTATCATGGCGTATTAGCGCCGAATGCACCGCTACGAAAAGCGGTATCAGAATGCGCGGGGTTACGGGTCGAAAGCGAAAAGGCCGCCGTAGAGGAAGAGGAAACACACTCTGTAGACGGAGAAGAACCGCTAGAAAGCACTTATTCATCTCTTTGGGCCATGCTGCTTGGAAAAATTTTCGAAATCAATCCCTTGCTTTGCCTAAGCTGCGGCGGCGAAATGAAGATGATCGCTTTTGTGACCGATACGGAACCGATCCGAAAAATATTACATCATATCGGGGAGCTGGATCATGCACCGTCGATTTCCCCGTCTCGAGACCCGCCGATATTCTATGCAGAGATAGATCAAACGCAGTCTTGGGATGATCACGCAGCTAAGGCGATAACAGATATGAGTTTGATCAAACGGTCAGCTGGTAGCCTTATAACAGGCTGAATCTGCAAGTTCTTTCAGAACAGGCAAGCCGCTTCTATGTGCTGAAAAATTTGAAAGAGAAAAAATTCAGAGTCATTCATCATTTTTTTCTCAAGCGTGTTGGTTTGGTGGATTAAACCTCACCTTCTTTTGTTATATTTGCATGCAGTTGATAGGCTAATTGTTATTATCCATTTAATAAAATCTTGACTTTGTGGCTTGGAATTCCTATTGTTTTGCCATTGATGGGTATTTGGGGAGGGTAGTTTAGATGGAATTAATTATTGATGTTATTGGTACCTGTAATCTAAAATGTCCTTCTTGTCCCGTAGGTAATTCACCGCAGATAAAAAGTACTCGGGGAGTTATGTCGCCAGAAAAATTAAAAGCGATTTTAGTGAAGGCAATGGCTGAATGTACGGTTGATTCTGTTTCTTTATTTAATTGGACTGATCCTTTTATTAATTCGCGTCTTCCTGAGTTGGTTCTTACGGTAAAAAATTTAGGACTTACCTGTATGCTAAGTAGTAATTTAAATCTTTTAAAAGATGAAGATAAGCTCATGCAGACAAACCCAGACTTTATTCGCGTTTCCATGTCAGGATACACGCAAGAAAATTATGGTATTAACCATCGTGGAGGAGACGTAAGAAAAGTTTTGGAAAATCTAGAAAGATTAGTTGCGGCAAAATCTCGTACTGGTGCAAAGACAAAAATAGGTATTTTATACCACAGATATTTGACTAATCTTGATGACGAGATCAAGTTGCGCGAATTAGCCATGAAACTAGGTGTTCTTTTCGATGCATGCTGGGCTTACCTGATGCCAGTAGAAAAAGTATTGGCTTTTGGCGACGACTTTGGTCAAAAGAGTGAAGACGATATAGACGTTAATAAACGACTTGCCTTGCCTGTCGAAGAGGCAATTTCGATAGGGATGCGTTATCAGGAGCAAGCATGTTCTCTTATTGACAATAAGATTGTCATAAATGTTGAAGGTGATGTGGGTTTATGTTGCGCGACTTATGATCTGTCTCAGTACAAATTAGGGAATTTCTTAGAACGACCATTGGTTGATATTATTAAGGATAAACATCAACTTGAAGAATGTAAGCGTATGTGTGGAGCCTGTATGAAAAAAGGTGCACATATGTATCTTACTTATGGTGACCCTGAGTTTGAGAAACGCGCCAAACAAAATGT
>CAYZLS010000244.1:1921-2541 GCA_964479355.1 uncultured Wenzhouxiangellaceae bacterium
CTATGCTTTATTAAGGTTTTTTGTCAGATATACCCCTAATTTATTTTTTTATATCAAGGTGATTAAGATAAGGCCTCGCTATTTTTTGCGTTGGTTTTTTGCCAAAGCTAAGCGTGCCGTGTCCTTAGCGATGAGGATTATTAGAAAATTTGTTACCCAATTAGGAGTGTGGATTTAATAATTTTCCTATTTGACGCAGGGTTTTTTTATCTGTTTTAGGCGTAGCAACAGGCGCATAGCAAGCTACGCAACTGTTGCAAGCCCCCCTATCAAGAAGGACGAAAAGATTTATCCAGCATCTATTCTGTAATTATTTTAAGTGATTCTTTCATGCTAGTAAGTAAAGTTTTCTTCAAAGACGTGCTCCATTGCTACTTTTTTTTGAGTTTTCATGTCTGATTCTAAATAAAATTTTTCTAAGCCTTTATTACACAATAGAGCTATTTTATAACAGCCCCTTTTTTTACCCTCTTCTAAAAGATTGTTTATAGTTAGGTTTGAGTGTTTTGAAAGAATAGTTTTAACAATTTGTTGATAAGTCATTTTTTTAAAATGTCAAAGAGTTAGTTTTTTTTATTTTTTTCTTCTTTTTCATAATAAGAGTATAAGAAAATTAGTGC
>CAYZLS010000244.1:2551-3699 GCA_964479355.1 uncultured Wenzhouxiangellaceae bacterium
ACTATAACTTCTTCAATGTATCCCATTGTGCATCCATTATGTATGAGTTTGTGTTGAATGTGTAAATTTGCACTGCTTATTATTTTTTTATTGTCTTCAATAACAAATAGAAAATTATCGTTTGATAGAAATTTATCTAAAACCTCTTCGGTTATCTCGGTTTCCCTGTTTCGAGTGCCATTAATTGGGATAATTGGTTGAGAAGTTCACCGGAGTCAGAGTCATTTAAGGGTGTATTAGTGGTTAATTTTAGATAAGGCATAGCATTTCCTTTTTTACGCATTAGATTCATGACGACTATACTGCATCAGTAGGAATAGGTTAACAATCCCCCATAAGGCTAAAAATTAACAGTGTTCTTTTTTACTTTACCTCAATAATATTAACAGGGCTTTGTTTTAGGGTTGTTTTTCAACAGAATTGATTATTTGAAAGCCCCCTCCTTTTAGACTACGTTTATTTAGAATATGGCTTAGAAAAAAGGTTTTTTATGGATGGTCGAAGTGAGCGAATCGCATTAAATACTATTGGTTATATTGTGGTGGGGAGTGAAGAATTAATGATTTCAGTCGTTAATATTTCATTAACCGGTTTTTTAGCAAAAATTGAACCGACTGTATTAATACCCACCGTGCGGGAATTATTTCAAGGAATTAGTGAGCATAAGATAATCGAGTTTAATTTACATGAACTTAGTGTTTCAGGACTGTGCATGATAGTGTGGAGTAAATCCATATCAGGACAGTTTTTGACTGGATTTGAATTCTATGAGTCACGGTATGATTCATTAATGAGCAAGAGCAAACGAAGCTTTTATCGGCAAGCACAAACTTTAAAGGGTATCCTTAGGCATGAGGGTTTAACGTATAACTTCACGACAGCGGATACCTCTGCTTTAGGGATGATGGTCTATGTCATTGGATCGGTGGGATTGAAAAAGAAAGAAAAGGTAACCTTTGAAATTCAAGAAAAAAGAATGACGGGTATGGGCGAGGTGGTTTGGCTACAATATGATATTGATAAAAACTATGCCATTATGGGGGTAAAGTTTTCAACTATCTCGAACTCCTGAAGCAGCCTATTTAGTCCGTTATTTTATGAGGTGGATCCCCTGATCTGCCCCCACTGTGGCGGCCAGATGCGTTTTC
>CAYZLS010000245.1:0-3694 GCA_964479355.1 uncultured Wenzhouxiangellaceae bacterium
TATTCCACAGCATTCCTTCGTGGCAATCACCTGCTCACCAATGCATGGTCTGGAGTCGACACTTGAGCTGGTGGAACAGCTCAGTGCTTTACCGCAAGCGCGGCAACTTAAGTTGATACCGCATATTGCCGCCAGGATGGTGCGGGATAAGGGTCACCTTTGTGAGGTGCTGGCGAGGTTTGATGCGGCCAGGGTTGAAAGCGTGTTTGTACCAGGCGGTGATGCGCCGGCGTCACTGGGAGCATACGACAGCGCGCTGGATCTGCTTAAGGACATGGCTGATATTGGACACAATTTTAAATCTGTCGGAATCGCGGCGCACCCGGAGGGCCACCCATTAATCAGTGATGAAGCGCTGCTCAGATCGCTCAAGGAAAAACAACCGTTTTGTACCTACCTAGTAACCCAAATGTGTTTCGATGCCAGTGCTCTCATCAATTGGTTGAAAACCATCCGCAATGCTGGTGTGACGCTACCTGCCTGGATTGGCTTGCCGGGGGTTGCCGATATGTCCAGGTTGATTTCACTCTCGCTGCGCATCGGTGTGGGACAATCGGTCAAGCTGTTGAAGAAACAGAAGGGTTTGTTGCGAAAAGTCATCGGTATCAAGCCTTATCAGCCGGATGATTTACTGGCTGGGCTTGAGCCCTTCCTGGATGATGCAATAATGAATATCCCAGGCTTCCACCTGTTCAGCTTTAACGATATCGAGCGCACCGAGCGGTGGCGGATGAATTCGCTGGCAAAACTCAACGGGGTAAACCATGCGTAGAGGTAGAAAAGCCCGGCAGCAAAACCCGCCTGTGGCCTCCGCGGTAAAGCCGGGCATGCTGAGCGGACGTTATCGGCCACTTAGCCAGGTGGATGAAGCGCAGATTCACAGCACGGTTTTGCAGGTGCTCGAGAACATCGGTATGGGTGACCCGATACCCGCGGTGAAGGAATGTGCGTTGCAGCGGGGTTGCTTCATTAACGAGCACGATCGCCTATGTTTCCCGCCAGCATTGGTGGAAGACGTTATCGCTAAAGCACCTAAAAATATTCAGTTCCTGGGCCGGGATCCGCAACACGACCTGGAAGTAGGTGGCCATCGTGTGTACACCTATGGTGGTGGAGAGGCGGTCAACATGCTTGATGTGGGCGCTTCCACCTATCGTCCATCAACCCTGCCGGATATCTATGATGCAGCGCGACTGACTGACCGGATGGACAATATTCACGCCTTTTCCCGCCTCGTGGTTGCGACGGAAATTGAGGACCAGCTCAGCTGCGATATCAATACAGCCTATGCCAGTGTGGCTGGGACCAGCAAGCATACAGCGCTGACTTTCAGCGCGGCCAGCCATGTGCGACCCACCCTGGAAATGCTCTATTTGGTTGCCGGCGGAGAAAAGAAGTTTCATGAGCGACCGTTTTGTCATGGTGGTGGTTGCCCGGTTATCTCACCACTGCGCTATGGCCAGGATAATAGTGAAGTCTGTGTGGAGTCCATCAAATTTGGTGCTCCAGTATGGGTGGTTGTGGCCCCGCAAGCCGGTGCCACGGCGCCTGCTGCATTAGCCGGTACCGTGGTTCAGTCAGTGGCCGAAGCACTGGCTGGATTATTGATGGTGAATATGGTGGAACCGGGGTTCCCGGTTATTGTAGGCTCCTGGCCGTTTGTTTCCGATTTGCGCACGGGTGCATTCACTGGTGGCAGTGGCGAGGAAGCGCTGGTGGGTGCCGCTGCAACCCAGATGGTTAATTTTTACGGTCTGCCCAGTTCAGTTGGTGCCGGCATGACCGATTCCAAGTTGCCGGATTACCAGGCCGGTTATGAAAAAGCGTTGGCCATTGTGCTGGCGGCGCAAGTGGGCAGTAACAATGTATCTGAGTCTTCGGGCATGTTGGGAAGTTTGTTAGCGCTGTCACTGGAGTCGCTGGTAATAGATAACGATTTACTGGGTGCCGTATTACGTACGGTACGGGGCATCGAGGTCAATGAAGAAACGCTGTCTTATCATGTCATGGAGCAAGTAGTGCATGGTGAGGGTCACTTTCTGCGGGCCGAACAAACCCTGGATCTGATGTGCACCGAATATGAATACCCGGCCCTGGCAGATCGCAGCACGCCGGGCGAGTGGGAGGCGGCAGGTTCACCGGATATCCGTCAACAGGCAGGTGAGCGCGTAAAATCGATTTTATCCAGCCATTACCCGGAGTATATCGAGCCCGCCATCGACGCAAAAATTCGGGAGCAATTTCCCATTCTGTTGCCCCAGGACATGATGGGCCCGGCTAGCGGGCGCTGGTAAACAATGATTGTAAGCAATACCAATAAAACCGGGCCTCGCTGAACTGGCGAAGAAACCCGATAAACAAGAGGTTGGAAATCTAATGAACGATCAATTAGACGACGATATCATCCTGTCGAAACTGCCGGATGATGAACTTATCGAACAGATGCATGATGATCTCTACGATGGGCTGGTCGAGGAGATTGCCGAGGGTACCCAGATTCTTCTTGAGCGGGGCTGGAGCGCACCGAAAGTGTTGGATGAAGCGCTGGTGGCCGGGATGACCGTGGTCGGGATCGACTTTCGTGACGGCATCCTGTTTGTACCCGAAGTTTTGATGTCAGCCAACGCAATGAAGGCCGGAATGGCGTTGCTCAAGCCGATATTGGCCGAAATCGGCGCTAAACCGGCGGGTAAAGTAGTCGTGGGTACGGTTAAAGGTGACATCCATGACATTGGTAAAAACCTAGTCGGCATGATGCTGGAAGGCGCGGGCTTCGAGGTCATTGATCTTGGTATCAACGTTGATGTGGAGACCTACATTGATGCGATTGAGTCCAACGAAGCAAGTATCTTGGGCATGTCAGCGCTGCTTACAACCACCATGCCTTACATGAAGGTGGTCATTGATACGTTGATTGAAAGAGGAATACGGACAGACTATATCGTGCTGGTCGGGGGCGCACCACTCAATGAGGAGTTTTGTGAAGCTATTGGTGCCGATGCCTATTGCCGCGATGCCGCTACGGTGGTGGATATTGCCAGGAAACTGCTCGCTACAGCTTCATGAATAATGACACTTGGTCGAAACACGGTCCTGGTTATAGCCTGCGGTGCCATCGCTAGGGAGTTGGTGCGCATCAAGGAGTTGAACGGCTGGAGTCACATGGAGCTGCAGTGTTTGCCGGCGGATTTGCACAATACACCGGATAAGATTCCAGCCGCGGTGCAGGCGAAAATAGATGCTTCAGTCGCCCACTACAACAAAGTATTCGTTGCCTACGCTGATTGCGGCACCGGCGGCATGCTGGATAAAATGCTGGCAGAATACGGCATTGAACGTATTCCCGGCGATCATTGCTACGAGTTTTACGCTGGCAGTAAGCTGTTCCGCCAACTTGCTGAGGCCGAATTGGGTAGTTTTTATCTAACGGATTTTCTGGTGCGAAATTTTGAGCGCCTAGTGGTCACAGGCTTGGGCCTGGATCGGCAGCCACAATTGTTACCGGTGTATTTTCGCAATTACAAACGGGTGGTATACCTAGCGCAAACCGAGTCAGAAAAACTACAGGAAATGGCACGCCGGCAGGCAGAGTATCTGGGCCTGGAATATCACTATTGCCATTGTGGCGATGGCCCACTGGAACTTGTTCTAAAACCCGCTTTGGCTGATGCCTAGCGCACGCCTTTTGCGTGGA
>CAYZLS010000246.1:0-1395 GCA_964479355.1 uncultured Wenzhouxiangellaceae bacterium
CAGAATAAGGGGCCAATTTTGAAACTTCGCAGTTCACAATCCCCTGTGATTACTGTCGCCACATATATTCTTAATAAGCACTTCATTGTCTTTGGGAACTGGTTTTTCTACGTCTTCGAGCTGAAGCGTGTCGATTGATCCATGATTTGCCCATATAATAGCTTTCACAAAATCCCCTAAATATTGTTTTGGTTCCAGCAAGGTCAAAGTGCTTTTGGACTATAACATCCGGTACAGTTGTAAAACCTAACGATTAAGCTGAGCGGCACAAAATGTGTTTATTGATCCGCACAGCGGACAAACCAGACGACATCATATGAATGAATCAAATCTGCAAAAGGCTGTGAAGTTACGCGCAGTACTGGCGAACATGCCAATATGAATCAGGGCATGAGAAGCAGGCAAGCTATTGCGGCCTGAAACTGCTATCGACAGCTGGCGTAGGTGGAACGCCGACCTGAACAACCGACCGGCGATTAGCAGAGCACTTTCCGGGGGCCGCAGCAACCACAATTTTTTGCTGGTTGCCGATGACGTGAAAATGGTGCTGCGTATCAATAACGAAGCTACCCGGCTGCCTGGAATTGAGCGTAATGAAGAAGCCAGAATCTGGCAGGCTGCCAGTGCCGCAGGCATCGCTCCACCGCTGCTTTATGTTGATCATCAAAGTGAATTTCTGGTCAGCCTATTTATTGAAAACCAACTGCCGCTTAATCCAGCAAGGAGTGAGTATCTCATCGACCAGGCATTCGATTTATTGGAACGCTGCCATCGCCTGGCTATGGATACCAAAACCATCGACTATGCCGATCACATTGAGCAGTACTGGAAAATCATTGCAGCAAGTGGACAGTCACTTAATCCAAGCTTACACGAGCAGCGCTATCCCATACATGCACTGGTCAATAAACTGCTGCAAGGGCATACACAAACCGGCCTGTGCCACCATGATCTGGTGACCGCCAATTTTGTGGGCGGCCCTGAGCGCCTGTATTTGATCGACTGGGAATATGCAGCACATGGATTTATCGTAATGGACTATGCCGCACTAGCTGTCGAATGGGGTATTGAAGATGCAGTAATTGTGGAAAAAACCCACCTGGATCCGGAATCACTCAGTCTCGCAAGACAACTTTATAACTACCTATGTGCCCTTTGGGAAGAGGTTTTGGGCAGGCCATAATGATCCTTGAGTGCTGTTTGTCTTTAAGGTTCCCGACGACGTGGTCGTCGGTCCCACACCACTGAAACTCAATAGATCCTTACTCCAGATCCAGAAAACTGCGCAATTGTTCCGAACGTGTCGGGTGGCGCAATTTACGCAAAGCCTTGGCTTCGATCTGCCGGATCCGCTCGCGGGTCACGTCAAACTGTTTGCCGACTTCTTCCAGCGTG
>CAYZLS010000246.1:1405-3682 GCA_964479355.1 uncultured Wenzhouxiangellaceae bacterium
GTGATCGGTATTCATATCGATGCCAAAGCGCATCCGCAATACCTTGGCCTCGCGTGGCGTGAGGCCTGCAAGCACGCCCTGGACGGTGCCGGTGAGGCCGGTACCGGTGGCTGAGTCGACCGGCGATGCGATGTTGGCGTCTTCAATGAAATCCCCCAGGTGCGAATCTTCATCATCACCAATGGGCGTTTCCATGGAAATCGGTTCCTTGGCAATCTTCAACACCTTGCGAACTTTGTCTTCGGGCATTTCCATCCGCGCCGAGAGTTCCTCAGGTGTGGGTTCACGTCCAATTTCCTGCAACATCTGGCGCGAAATACGATTGAGTTTGTTTATGGTCTCAATCATGTGTACCGGAATACGGATAGTGCGGGCCTGGTCCGCTATGGAACGTGTTATGGCCTGGCGAATCCACCAGGTCGCATAGGTTGAAAACTTGTAACCCCGACGGTATTCAAATTTGTCCACCGCTTTCATCAGGCCAATGTTGCCTTCCTGGATCAGATCCAGAAACTGCAATCCCCGGTTGGTATATTTCTTGGCGATAGAGATAACCAACCTGAGGTTGGCCTCTACCATTTCTTTTTTGGCACGCCGGGCCTTGGCTTCACCAATAGACATGCTGCGATTGATATCTTTGAGTTCAGCGATATTAATCCGGATGGCAACTTCCTGACGACCCAGCCTAGTTTGTAATTCACAGATATCCGCTGCTGAATCGCGCAGACCTGCGACCCATTTCTGCTTACCCATTAACAACGGATCAAGCCATTTGGTGTTGGCCTCGTTAGTATGAAAGCTCTTAATAAACGATTGTTTGGGCATTTTCGACTGAACAACCACCATCTGCATAATGGCCCGCTCATGCTCACGGGATCGTGATACGGCGTAGCGCAAACGATCTACTAGGTGATCAACCATTTTGGCGGGCAGTTTAAGCAGCATAAACATCTCGGCCATATCATCGAGACATGCCTGAGCTTTGGGATGGCCGATGCCACGCTTATCTTGTAGCTTGATAAACTTCGCATGCAGCTTTCCAAGCTTAACAATATGTGCTGCAACCTCTTCGGGATCCGGACCTGTTGGTCCTTCATCCTCTTTCTCTTCCTTTTCTTCCTCTTCTTTGGCAGCATCACCTTTTTTGGCAGCATTTGCTTTGATGATGTCACTGGGTTTTTTGGCTACCGGGATGGGTTGTTCCGGGGCATTTAGGTCAATAAAATCGATCATCACCTCAGTCAGCCGTTGCCTGCCCTCCTGGTGCAGAATGAATCCATCCAACAACACAGCATGAGTGGCCGGAAAGCGGGCCAGTGCTAAATGCACCTGCTTTAAACCAGCTTCTATCCGTTTGGCGATGGCGATCTCACCTTCGCGGGTCAACAATTCGACCGTACCCATTTCGCGCATATACATGCGCACGGGATCGGTGGTCCGGCCAATTTCAGTCTCGACCGCTGCCAGCGCCGCCGCCGCTTCTTCAGCCGCTGTATCATCATCGGTGGTTGTCGCCGCTTCATCATTCAGGATCAGGGAATCGGCATCCGGCGCTTTTTCATGCACCGAGATGCCCATGTCATTGATCATGTTAATGATGTCTTCGATCTGTTCGGGATCGACGATATCATCCGGTAGATGATCGTTAACCTGAGCATAGGTCAGGAACCCCTGCTCTTTACCCTTGGTAATCAGATCTTTTAATTGCGATTGCTGGTTTTGATTCATGCGTTCTGCTTCATGCTGATACCTAAACTATAGCCCAAGAAAACCCTCCCGGCGACCCCGGTTATAGGTTAATTCACAGCTGTTAAATTTTCTGGCCGTCAAGCCGCTTCTTCAAGTCTTGTTGCCGTTTCTGCAAGGCCCTGTACTCATCCCGCTGCTCAATAATATTGCTCACTCTCGATAGCAAGATCTCTACCCAGTTCAAACAGATGTGATTGACCGCATCAATGAACTCCTGCGCCCGATGCTCTTCCTCTCCATGAAGGTCCCAGACTGCTAGCTTCTGCAAATGTGACCGGGTCGGATGATCGTGCCAAATCTCTACAAGCTGAGCCGTTGAGATATTAGGGCGTTGAGCGCATAAATCAACAAGTTCAGTAAAGATTTCTACACCCTGTATGTCATCATTGTTAAGTCCAGCCAATTCGTCAATAGTCTCAAGCTCTTTTGCGAGTGCCGGATTCTGCACCAAATGCGCCAGTGCGATGCGCATGAGTGTGCGTTTTTGTGCAGGTGTACCGCGGTCGCCGGATCGCTTTGATAATTCAG
>CAYZLS010000247.1:0-1482 GCA_964479355.1 uncultured Wenzhouxiangellaceae bacterium
TTCAATATCGAACGGCATGGGCGAAACGAATCCATGACGTTCCGCGGCATATCCGACAGGGCGCAGCAGCCGACCGACTTTGGTTGATAGAACATAATCGCTTGATGTGCGAAGCGCATCGCCGACCCGTCGTTCGCTCAGACCCTGGCCATAATGCGGTGCGGTGTCGAAATAGCGAAAGCCGTTAGCCCAGGCTGTGGTGAGAATGTTGGATGCTTCCTCGTCCGAAACGGTGTGATACAGGTTGCCCAGTGACGCGCAGCCGAACCCAAGCGTTTCAATCACTAGTTCGGTGCTGCCGATTTTCCTTTGTTGAAAAGTACTCATTCTTTGGCCGGAGAAGGTTAACTGACTTTTTTGCCGATTCGCGAACGCCACTCGCTACCATCTGGATAGCGATAGCGCTGGAGCAAATCTTCAAGCATTTTCACACTAAATCCGGTGCGGCTGGAATCGTGTATGTGCCATCCTTGATTTCGCAGGGATCTTCGAGGTGTTCATGAAGATGATCAACATATATCGTACTCCAAATAAGGCCAGTGTTTTGTAATTTCTAGTGCGTGGACCAGAAGCCCTACCTTTGCGGTAAGCAGGCGGGGCCTATTGGCTCAAATCGTTTGTAAGTAAGGACAAACTCCTGATGACCGAGCATCTCCGACTTGGCGGATTACTTAATGCTGGTCACCGCAAACATGCAAAAGCAGGACGGTGTGTTATACGCGGCAAAACTGTTAAGACGGAAGAAATACCCGCTTCTTGTCGTTAGCAATGGGACACTCCTTCTGCCTATGTTTTTTTGCGTGTTTTGCGTACTAAGTGCGTACTTTAATATATTCCAGACAAAATCTGCAGAAGACGGAACTCGATAATTTAATAGTCAAAACAATGTGTTGAAATGGTGGGCACGACTGGGATCGAACCAGTGACTCCTGCCATGTCAAGGCAGTGCTCTACCGCTGAGCTACGCGCCCCCGACACTCCGGCCCTGGTAACTACTAATCAGGGGCGCGCAAGATACCATATACGGGGCAGTCGGCTCAACATGTAGAGGCTGAATTTTCATCCGAATGAGTCTACGCCAGTTGTTGTCCGTTGAGGCCATACAAGGTTCATGCTTCGCTGGTGTCCGAATTCAATGATTTGTTATAACTCACCTACTTGCGGGCCGCTGGATGATTAACACCATCATAAGTTGGAATATCACCCAAATCGAAGGGGTTGATTCCTTCAAGGCACGCTACATTAAAGCCATATTGTTCAGGGTTAGAACGTCGTTGATGATGAGTGTAAATACCACACTTGGAACAGAAAAAATGCTTTGCCGTCATCGTGTTGAATTGGTAGAAACTCAGCTTATCCTCGCCTTTAATAATTTTGATCCCATCAAGTGATGTTGAAGCAACTATAGCGCCACGCCTACGGCACATTGAGCAGTCACAGCGTCGAGGATCATCAAGGCCCTTGGGAAGAGATAATTCAAAC
>CAYZLS010000247.1:1537-2948 GCA_964479355.1 uncultured Wenzhouxiangellaceae bacterium
TCAACAGCACCACAGTGACATGAGGCCTTATGAACTGGTTTGATTTCCATAGATCCCTTTCTATTTGACAAACTCATTAAAATTGGAGTGATCTATAACGATTTAGTTAAGCGGCACATTGCTGCGAGCGGAGCAAGCAGTAATGTGCCCATCTGCATGCACTTATTAAGTTGAGTACTGACCATAACTATCTATACTTGACTGAGGGGGCCTGCAATCAGTCATGAGTTTATCCAGAACACTCTGTGCTTGATTCGGGTTGGCCAAATCTTGCACTTCCAACATCTCGCACTCATCTTTTATCATTTGCTCGATGGTAACAGGGTAATGTTTGCAATCGTCGGGGCGATCGTAATAAATATCACAGGCATACTTTCCTTGATTTGGTATTTGCCGCAACCACGGACACTGTTCAATTTGGTTACCTGTGTTTGGATCTATCCAAATATTTCCTCCACTGACAAAACTATAAATATGGGGTCTAAATATCTCCCAAAACTTTATTTCGTTTTCCGATGCTGATAATCCGCCGTCACTATAGCTCTCGCAACATTTTCCGCATTGATTGCATTCTTTCATACCATTATTCCTCTACTAGGCTTGAGGATTTAACGTTTTGCATCAGCGGCCATCCAAAGGCCGGTCCAGCGCCGCAGGCGCGAACTGCGTGTGCTGGTTAGGTGTCGTTTCCATGCGGACGCTCAAACAAACGCACCCAAAACATCCCTTCGGCAAGCACGCCCAGGACCAATAACACTGTTGCGGGCAGAACCAGACCTACTGCATACAAAATAAGTGCTGCTCCAAGTAAAAGAAATGTCACAGAATGCTTTTTCATGATCTTCCCACTGAACAAAAAGTCTATCTCATGATACTAGACGAGATAGGGTAATTGGTAAATTCTCTTAGTAATGCTGACGTAAGCACCTGACGTCTGAATTAACCGGCGCAGCAAAGCTGTTGTACGCAAATCCCTCAATCATGTTTCCCATATTAGATGCGAGTAATCCCAAAGAACAGTAACGACGAAGAAGGCTAGGCCAATCCACTGCCGATACTCTTGAACAATGCTGTAATGCAAAACGCTATTTATTTACTGAGCAATAGGGCTTTTACTCCTGCCCGGGCAGCGGCATAATGAATCTCTACAGCCGCCCTTTACTCAAGCAAGACGGAATCCATGTCACAAGCGTTTGTCCACCTCCACCTACACAGCGAATACTCCTTGCTGGACAGCACCTTACGGATAAAACAACTGGTCGAACGTACCCGTGAGCTGGGGATGCCGGCAGTCGCCATCACCGATCAGTTCAATCTGTTTGCCCTAGTTAAATTTTACCGCGCTGCAGTGGCGGCCGGGATCAAACCCATCGCCGGTGCGGATGTATTGCTCAGCCAGCCGGATGCACCG
>CAYZLS010000247.1:2958-3663 GCA_964479355.1 uncultured Wenzhouxiangellaceae bacterium
AAATCAGCCGTCTGGTATTGCTGTGTCAGAATCGGGAAGGCTACCTGAACTTGTGTGCATTACTCAGTAAGGGTTATCAGGAAGGCCAATACCATGGCATTCCCTATCTACGGCGTGACTGGATAAAGCAACATTCAGCCGGGTTGATCGCTTTGTCCGCAGGGCGTGAAGGCGATATCGGCCAGGCATTGATCAATCAACACCCTAACAAGGCACGCCAATGCGCGCAAAACTGGATGCGGGATTTTCCGCAGCGCTTTTATCTTGAAATCCAGCGTACCGGACGTGAGCAGGAGCAACGTTATGAACGCTATACCCTGCAACTCGCTGCTGAACTGAAACTGCCGGTTGTCGCCAGTAACGATGTCCGCTTTCTGGAGCAAAGTGACTTTTCTACCCACGAGGCCCGGGTGTGTATACACGATGGCCGCCTGTTAGCGGACAAACGTCGGGAAGTACGTTACTCAAATGAGCAATATTTAAAAAGCCCGGAGGCGATGGCTGAGCTGTTTGCAGATTTGCCCGAGGCGCTGGAAAACGCCTCTGAACTGGCCAAACGCTGTAACCTGGATTTTCAGTTTGGGACCTATTACCTGCCTGATTTTCCAACCCCCGAAGGTGAGAGTGTCGAAGAGTTTCTTAAAGCAGCGGCCTTGAAGGGTCTTGCTGAGCGTCTTGGTGCCCACGGCCCGGCACATGATTTCA
>CAYZLS010000248.1:0-3655 GCA_964479355.1 uncultured Wenzhouxiangellaceae bacterium
CTTACCGGAGTTGGTGTATCCAATCAAGGCCACCACTGGTATGCCACGCTTGCCGCGTCTTCGCCGATACAGGGCCCGATGCTTTCGTACCTGCTCTATCTTGGTTTTCAGATGGGCAACACGACGGCGTACCAATCGTCTGTCGGTCTCCAGTTGTGTTTCACCCGGGCCCCTCAAACCAATACCGCCTTTTTGTCGTTCAAGATGGGTCCAGCCCCTGACCAGCCGCGTTGAGAGATGCCGCAACTGTGCCAATTCAACCTGCAATTTACCTTCATAGGAACGTGCACGCTGGGCAAATATATCCAGAATCAGGGTGGTGCGATCCAGCACTAGGCAACTGCATTGCCGCTCGATATTGCGCTCCTGGACAGCACTCAACGGGCAGCTGACCAACACCAAGTCGGCGCCGGCGGCCTTAACCTGCTCAGCTACTTGATCAATTTTTCCTTTGCCGACGAAGAAGCGTGCATCAGGACGGTCACGCGGTGCGTTAAGGACTACAGATATTTCAACCCCTGCAGAGCAACACAATTCTTTAAACTCATCGAGTTTGTCAAGACCAGTACCTGCAAATACAGGATGCAAAACAACGGCTCGGTTACCCCGTTCGGCTGGCTCAATCAAAATTATCTCGCTGCCCTGAACGGCGTAGCGCCTTCAACGTCAATTCAATTACGCTTCTTCTTCGTCTTCTTCAAAAACGCTCACATTACGCGCTGGCACAACCGTTGAGATGGCATGTTTGTAGATCATCTGACTAACCGAGTTTTTGAGTAAAATCACGAATTGGTCGAATGACTCAATCTGGCCGTGCAGCTTAATCCCGTTAACAAGATAAATAGCGACCGGTACGCGCTCACAACGAAGTGTGTTCAGGAACGGTTCTTGTAGTGATTGACCCTTTGGCATGGCCTTTCCTCCTGTTTGTTATAAAGACCACGAGTACACAATTCAGAGATCCGTGTATACACGGTATTGAGATGGGTACGGCCTTAGCCGGCTTCAAGGAACCCCCTTAAGCCTTCTACCACTTCTTCGCACGCTCCATCCGCTTGCAAATCATACCATACTGCCATCTTTTCGCGCCGTAACCAGGTCAATTGACGCTTGGCCAATTGCCGCGTCGCAGCAATGGCTTTTTCACGCATCTCGGCAAAAGTGCAGTTGTCGTCCAGCCATTGCCAGGCTTGGCGATAACCCAGTACACGCATCGCCGGTAGTTCGGCATGCAAGTCAGGCCGTGAATAAAGCATTTTGATTTCATCAATAAACCCGGCTTCCAGCATTAAGTCAAAGCGTTGTTCAATACGCTGATGTAAATTGCTGCGCTGGCCTGGCGAGACAATAATTTTATGAATGCGATAATCCAGCTTATCGACTCCCGAGTTCGCCTGTAGTTCACTCAGCGGCCGGCCACTGAGGCGAATAACTTCCAGTGCCCGCTGGATACGTTGGGGATCATTGGGGTGGATGCGTGTCGCAGCCTGTGGATCTTGTTGCCGCAATATTTCATGCATCGCAGGCCAACCAATTTCCGCCGCCTGTTGGGCTAAGCTTCTGCGTACCGCAGCGTCCGCTGCGGGCAATTCTGCAAGACCATACTCCAGCGCGCGAAAATACAGCATCGTACCACCAACGAGTAATGGCACTTTACCGGCGTCAGTGATGACTGACATTGCCAGTTTTGCATCCTTGTAAAAATCTGCTGCCGAGTAACTTTGCGTGGGCTCGCGAATATCAATCAAGTGGTGGGGTGCTTGTTTGAGTATATCCGCCTCCGGTTTGGCGGTGCCGATAGACATGTCCCGATAAACCAGCGCTGAATCCACACTAATGATTTCAAACGGAAAGCTTGCACATAGCTCCACGGCCAAGCCTGTTTTACCGGCAGCAGTGGGGCCCATCAGAAATACAGCGGGTGGTCGAGGTTGCAGTTTCACTTGGCTTACAACAAATTAACGTCCACGCAGAAACAGCCGATCGAGACTCTGCATGTCCAGTTGCACCCAGGTGGGTCTGCCGTGATTACACTGTGCTGCCCGCTCAGTTCGTTCCATATCTCGTAGCAAGCTGTTCATTTCTGCAATGTTCAACTGTCGATTGGCACGGACTGAACCATGACACGCCATCGAAGACAGCACTTCATCCATTTCAGATTCAATTTTCAGACTTTTACCATCGCTCACCAGTTCTGACAATACATCCTGCAGTAAACGTCCCATATCCGCCTGTTGTAACAAGGTGGGTACCTTTCTGACCAGCACTGCTTGCGGACCAGAGCGATCGCAACTAATCCCCAGTAATTCAAGTTTGGCGTAATGTTGCTCCAGTTGGTCCGCCTCCTGCTCACTGACGTGTACGGTCACTGGTACCAGTAGATTCTGGCTACGAATTCCACTCTCAGCCAGACCAGTCTTCAGGCGCTCATAGGTAATCCGCTCATGTGCAGCATGCATATCTACGAGCACCAGACCCTGTTGATTTTGCGCTAAAATGTAACAGCCATGTAACTGTGCCAAGGCAAATCCCAGTGGTGGGATCTCATCCTGTTCCGCTGTCTCGCCTAGGCCTGCCGAAGGATGCTGAGCACCTGGGGAAGAAGCAATTAATCGGCCATAACGCTGCATCTGTTCTGACACCATAAGATGCGTACCAGACTGAGATTCTAACCCTGCGCGGCTTTGTCCTGCACTGACCGGTTCGCCGACTTCAGTTCCGGGTCGCAATGACCCACCACCTATACCGGCACCGGCCAAAGCGTGATTAAGTGTTGAGTAAATAAAACCGTGTACCGATCGCGGATCCCGAAACCGGACCTCATGTTTTTGCGGATGTACATTGACATCCACCCCGCTGGTTGGCAAATCGAGAAATAATACAAATGCCGGGTGCCGGCCATAGTATAAAACATCGCGAAAAGCTTGGCGGATGGCATGGGATACCATGCGGTCACGTATCACCCGTCCATTGACAAAAAAGAACTGCTGGTCCGCTTGCGCTCGGTTATAACGTGGTTCCGCCACCCATCCCCGAAGACCGAATGAATCCCGCTGCTCAGTGATATGCAAGGCATGTTCAACGAACTCATGCCCCACCACGGCCTGTAACCGGCCACCCATATCCGCCTCATTGCTTAACCCGGGGAACTGACGAATAATGCGATTGTTGTGCTGTAAACTGAAGCCTACATCACCTCTTGCCAGCGCAAATCGCTTCAGCAATTCATCGACATGGGAAAACTCGGTTCGGTCAGTACGTAAGGATTTTCGACGTGCCGGGACATTGAAAAACAAATCACGTATTTCAACCTGGGTGCCTGGTTCACCTGATGCAGGCTCGACGCTTGCCGGCTCACCATTGACCACTTTGAGCTGCCAGCTATGGGCCGCATCAGCGACCTGTGATTTGATCACCATTCTGCTGACTGAGGCCATACTGGGCAGGGCTTCACCTCTGAATCCCATGGAAGAAACCTCTTCTAACTCACTTAGCGAGGTGATTTTACTGGTTGCGTGCCGGGCCAGCGCCAACGGAAGTTCGTGTTTGGCTATGCCACTGCCATTGTCCACGACACGAATTAGACGCTTACCGCCTTGTTCCAGCATTACCGAGATCATGCTTGCACCCGCGTCCAGGCTGTTTTCAACCAGTT
>CAYZLS010000249.1:0-3652 GCA_964479355.1 uncultured Wenzhouxiangellaceae bacterium
TCTGCGTGCAAATTTGAATGGGTTCGGAGCAGAAAGTCACCAAAGTACTCACCATGATCCCGCTCCTGTTTGAATTGACCGAATAAGCTATCCAGCGTTGACAGGATTTCCGCCTCGTCGATATTCTCCGCCACCATCCGGTTTAGTCGTGTGCCGTTAAATGCAGCGCCAAGATGCAGGTTGTAACGACCGGGCGCCTTGCCCACTAGGCCGATTTCGGCCAGATAGGGTCGGGCGCAGCCGTTCGGGCAACCGGTCATGCGGATCGTAATGGGTTGATCCTGAAGCTGGTGTTGTGCCAGCAAGGCTGCAATTTTTTTTGTCAGGTCAGGCAGGTAGCGTTCTGCTTCCGCCATGGCCAGCCCACAGGTTGGCAGCGCCACGCAGGCCATTGAATGCAGACGTAACGGGAGCAATTGCTTGTAGGCATCAAGGCCGTAGTGGCTTATTAGCTTATCGATGCTGTCTCTTTGAGCTGCTTTAACACTGGCGATGATAACGTTCTGGTTGGGGGTCAGGCGGAAGTCGCCCTGGTGTATTCGGGCGATCTCCCGCATACCGCTCAGCCGTGCGGCCTCGGGTGTGTCAGCGATACGGCCATTTTCGGTGAATAATAACAAGTGCCACAGACCATTGTCTGATTGCTGCCAGCCAAAGTGGTCGCTGTTACCGGTGAACACATATGGCTGCGCCGGTTCGAGCGCATAGCCCAGTTTTTGATTCAGCTCATCACGCAACCATTCCAGACCGTGGTCTTCCAACGTGTACTTGAAACGCGCGTGCTTACGATTCGTGCGCTCGCCATGGGCGCGCTGGATGGTGACAATGGCTCTGCTGATTTCGTTTACCTGTTCCGGTGTGCACCAGCCGAGTACTCTTGCCAGTAGCGGATAAGTGGTTGGGTCACCATGGATGGCGCCCATGCCGCCACCCACCGTGATATTGAATCCGGTCAGCTCACCATCTATTTCGGTGGCAATAAAACCAAGGTCGTGGGCCAGTACATCGACATCATTTTGCGGAGGGATGGCAAAGGCGATCTTAAATTTTCGTGGTAAATAGCTGGAGCCGTAAATCGGTTCGCTGTCGACTGCACCCGTGACTTTTTCACGATCGAGCCAGATTTCATGGTAAGCGCTGGTATTAGGTGTCAGATGCTTGCTGAGACTGGCTGCTGCCAGGAAAACCTGGCTGTGCAGCGCAGACAACTCCGGCAACGGTGTGCACATGATGTTGCGGTTCACATCACCACAGGCTGCGATCGTATCCAGCAAGGATGCGTTGATCTGTTGAATGCTGGTTTTCAGGTTACGTTTCAAGATGCCGTGAAACTGGAACGCCTGGCGGGTTGTCAAGCGCAGTGAAAGGTTGGCCCAGCGTGTGGCAATGTCATCCAATGCCAGCCACTGTGCCGGCGTGCACACGCCACCGGGTAAGCGTGCGCGGATCATGAAACTGTGATCAGGCTCCAACATCCGGCGCCGTCGTTGTTCGCGTACATCGCGGTCGTCCTGCTGGTAAACACCGTGAAACTTGCTTAAATGCGTGTCGTCTTCGGCAATTGTGCCGCTTGCACTGTCGCGCAGGCTTTCTACCAGTGTGCCACGCAGGTAGTTGCTCGCTGCCTTGATGTGTTCAACAGGATTGATATTGTCAGATACCGGTATGCTCATCAGTACAAATCCTTTTGTAGCCGCCGTTCTCGACGCAGCCCAGCGATAACGGTGGCTGCGGCCTCAGCATCGAGCCCGCGCTCAGCTCCCAACGAGTCTTGTAGCGCCTGCTGGACCGCTTGTCCCATTTGCAAAGAGCCACACACGTAAATGTGTGCCCCGCGCTGCATCCAGCGCCCGAGTCGGGCGGCCTGTTCGCGCACTACATCCTGCACATAATGTTTTTCAGCCCCATCACGAGACCAGGCAGTGTCGATATGGTTGAGCAAGCCGGTTGCACGCCAGCGCAACCACTCTTTCTGGTACAGGAAATCAGTGCGCAGGCGCGGGTTGCCAAAAATCAACCAGGCATCGCGTGCCGTGCCGTGCTTCTCGTTTTGACTCTCGATTTCCTGCATAAAAGCCCGGTAGGGGGCAATACCCGTGCCTGCAGCAATCATGATGATAGGTATTACCGGGTCTTCAGGCAGCCGGAAACGACGATTGGGCTCGATAAAAACACGCACCTGGTCGCCTACATCCAGACGCTGGTTCAAAAAGCCGCTGGCCACGCCTTGCCTTGGTGTGCCAAGCGCATCACTGTGCACGGTGGCGACGGTCAAATGTACCTCCTGATCCACCACCTGCTGGCTGGAGGCAATGGAATAGGATCTCGGGCTAAGCGGTCGCAGCAAATCCATCAGGGCCTGGGCATCAATCCGGACTGGATACTCATCTGCAAGATCCGCCAGTTGGCGTTGTTCAATAAATTCGCGTTGTTGATTCGCTTCAAACCCGGAATAACGGGATTCAAGTTCCTTTTGGCTCCCGGCAGCAGCAAAAGCTCGCACCGTATCAGGGGTCAAACGGGTAATCTCGAGGTGCTCGGTCAGAGCGTTGCTGATGCTTATTTCCTGGTCATTGAGCATTACCCGCTCTGACGGCTTGATTTCCAGCCGGTCGAGTATCTGGCTCACCAATTGTGGATCATTGGGCGCCCACACGCCGAGCGCGTCACCCGGCAGGTATCGTAGGCCTGAATTTTCCAGTGACAATTCGAGGTGAAAGATATCCTTGCCCGATGCCGGATCGGTGATTGGCTGCACCCGTTGGACTTCAGCACCGAAGGGTTGTTGCCGGCTCCAGCGCGGTTGGCTAGGGACCGCGCCCAAATGGGTTGTGGCTATGGTATTGGTTTCTTTCGCCAGTTTTTCCGGGACAAAAATATCCCTGGCATAGGTAACAATCTCAGCGCTCCAGGAATCGGCGCTCGCCTGGTAATCGACATCACATTCCACCCGTTCACCAAATGGCCTAGCGCCCAGTTCTTGCAGACGCCGCTCCAGCTTGCGACCGGCTTCGCAAAATAATTTGTAACTGCGATCACCCAGTGCCAATACGCGAAAGTGCAGATCGGGCAGCTTCGGAGCGCGTTCACGCTCGAGGTAGGTAAACAAATCCACAGCATCCTCAGGCGGCTCTCCTTCACCGTGGGTACTCATGACAAATGCGATGTGCTTGAGCTTACGCAGGTTGGCGGGTCTAAAACTGTCCAGCGATTGTAATTTGACACTGAAGCCTTCAGCCTGGGCACTGGCAGCCAGCGCTTCTGCAATGACTTCACCATTACCGGTTTCAGAGCCGTAAAGAATGGTCAGCAAAGCCCCGCCTTGCGACTCTGTTTGTGCCGCTGGAGTTGTTTGCTCGGCTTCCGCCAATCGACCGGCCAGGTAACCGCTCAGCCATTGTGTTTTGGCGGGATCGAGGCTGCCGATGCTGCTTCTGAGCAGTTTTAGCTGTTGTTCGCTAAAAGGCGAATTATCCGTCTGCAACGCGCTAAACATGGGGGGTCTTACCGTTTTTTGCCAGACTCGACTTTAGAGCCCCACGGTATAGCTGTGAACGAAGTTGTTTCTATGTGGATATAACTGAAATGAATAAGGCTATTTGGCCGAGGCTTGTATACCCCAAATTATGCTTCGTTCTCCGCCAGCTGACCC
>CAYZLS010000250.1:0-310 GCA_964479355.1 uncultured Wenzhouxiangellaceae bacterium
CATGAAATAAAAATTGACAGTGTTAAATTTTTCCCCTCAGACCAACAACCCATTCACTGCATTGGTCGGTTAAGTTGATGTGTCCAGTCTTTTCAGAAGGTAATCAAGGCCACCGGTGACCGCTGCCACCTGTGCGACGATACAGCTTTCGTCGTCCGCTTTGAGGCTATCCGGGTAGACCTCAGTGGTGGTAACAAACTTGCCATTGGTGACACCCATACAGAGCCCTGACGCCCTGGCGGTATAGCTAATGACACCCCATTGCTCAAGCGCTTCACCAATGATTTTTCCGTCGTCGTCCGGCGGTGCA
>CAYZLS010000250.1:320-686 GCA_964479355.1 uncultured Wenzhouxiangellaceae bacterium
TTTCCACGGACCTGATGATAGCTGTTTGAAAGTCGGCCGCAGGTTGGTCGCTATCACCGACCAGATAAAACCCATCTGGTATGTTCCAGTTATCCTGCACCACCGCATCGCGTGCAGCCAGGGCCGGTCTGAACTCGGTATTGTCACTGTCCGTGGTTTCATGTAAGTCGAAATGTGCCAGGAACCCCATCGAATATGATTCCAGATACTGCATTAGTGCTGCAGCTTCTTGTGCTGGACTGGGGGAAACAAATGAGCGGTTCGGATCGATTGCAAGGGGGTTCCAGCGATTGATAGTCTCATATCCCCAAGGGCTCACGCATGGGGCAATAATAAAATTGAATTGTTCGGCATAACTTTCGGCTA
>CAYZLS010000250.1:696-3650 GCA_964479355.1 uncultured Wenzhouxiangellaceae bacterium
ACCGGTGACCAGTAAATTTGGCCTGTCATGATCCCAATGGCGTGATTTAACCGCAAAAAGAGGGTATTGATCGGGCGCACAAGATAAAGCACCATATTGCTCAACCTCAAAACGCACTTTTAAAGGTTCAAGTTTTGCAATAACCTCATCTGTGTAGGAACGTTTAACTACTTGTGTAGTTAGCCATGCTGCCTTTTCGTCCTCACCCCATTTCTTACCCGGAGTACCAATTGGGTACGATCGTGTCGCATTCATTTTATTACCTCATTGTATCGATTGCGCATGGTTCGGCCCTGAAAAATAAGCGCGGAAATTGCGGTAAACAATGCCACGCTGCTGAGGATGATTGCCAAGCGCGTCCATAGCAACTCGTGATCGACCCTCAACTGAGCAATGACGTACAACGTGCGAAGCCATTCCAGTCCACCCAGTAATAAAGCGACCTGTATCGCGCGTGGCACCCAGGATTGCCTTAGTGCCAGCAAAAAACCATCAATACTGAGATCAAAACCAGCACCGGGTGACCGGCTCGGTAGAAGTGAGCGCCCAGCAGCAGGAAGCTAATGAACACGGGCAATAATCTCAAGAAAATCATGGTTTGCAAATGCCCACACCAAAGGAAAACCAGTTTAGTTTATACGGACCAATAAAGTGGTGACACCCAGTATTGGCCAATATCTCGGAACAATATTCGCGTTATATTCACGCCTTTTTGAATGTTCCTTGATCTCGGTCAGCTTAGTGGTTATGGGGACAGCATAAAATACGATTGTGAGTATCTTGACCGGTAAGCCCGAATATGGCCATCATCTTTGAATCGTCAAAGTTGAAGGTGTAGCGGATTCGGCGCAAAACATCGTTATTTGTCATCATGTATTTCCAGATTGCTGAGCAATTTTTCTTTGTAGTTTATTATGATCAGGTCTCTTTTTGCATGAGTTCCTATTCAATTCAAGAGGAGAGCGTTATCTGAGGGGGCACAATGGCATGTAGCTTAGATCTTAAAAATCCGCCCGGCCCGGAATCCGGGGGTAGGGGATTGCATCACGGATATTGGCCATCCCGGTGATGTAAGTTATCAAACGTTCAAAGCCCAGTCCAAACCCTGCGTGGGGGACGGTTCCATAACGGCGTAAATCAACATACCAACTATAAGTTTCCGCATCCATGCCGTTCTCTGCCATCCGTCGGCAAAGCACATCCAAGCGCTCTTCGCGCTGTGCGCCACCAATAATTTCACCGATCCCGGGCGCCAGCACGTCCAGCGCTGCCACGGTTTTACCGTCATCAGAAATACGCATATAAAATGCTTTTGTTTCAGCGGGATAGTTCTTAACCACGACCGGCGCATTAAAATGTTTCTCGGTCAGATAACGCTCATGCTCAGTTTGTAGATCTAGGCCCCACTCGGGTTTGAACTCAAATTTGTGACCGGAATTCTTGAGAATATCAATGGTATCAGCGTAATCCAGTCGCACAAACGGTGCCATAATCAGCTTCTCCAGCCGTTCAATTGCGGCGGGCTCGATCCGTTGTGCAAAAAACGCCATATCCTCAGGGCATTCATTTAGCACGGCTTGGAAGATGTATTTCAGAAAATCTTCCGCAAGATCAGCAAGGTCATCCAGGTCGGCGAAGGCTATTTCCGGTTCAATCATCCAGAACTCGGCCAGATGCCGTGTGGTATTTGAGTTCTCGGCACGAAAAGTCGGACCAAAGGTATATACATTCGACATTGACAGGCAATAGCCCTCTACATTCAGTTGTCCAGAGACTGTCAGGAATGTCTCGCGCCCGAAAAAATCCTGGCTGAAATCTATAGCCCCGTCCTCCCCGCGTGGCAGATTGGCGAGGTTCAGTGTGCTGACCCGGAACATATCCCCGGCGCCCTCGGCATCTGAAGCAGTAATGATGGGTGTGTTAATCCAGAAAAACCCATGCTCATCAAAATAGCGATGGATCGCTCTGGCGGTTACGTGGCGAATCCTGGCTATTGCACTGAAAGTGTTGGTACGTGGCCGCAGGTGTGCTACCTCACGTAAAAATTCGAAACTATGTTGTTTCGGCTGAATGGGGTAGCTGTCAGGGTCTTCGACCCAGCCACTTACTTCTACTCGGCTAGCCTGGATCTCAAATTGCTGACCACGGCCTTGCGATTCAACCAGATCCCCGGTACAAATCACAGCACAGCCGGTGGTGATTTTCTGCACGACATCCCGATAATTATCCAGTTTGGTCGGCGCGACTACCTGAATAGAGTTGAAACAGGAGCCATCATTGATGGAAATAAATGAAAAACCCGCCTTGGAATCCCTGCGGGTACGTACCCAGCCTTGGATTTTAACTAGGGTTCCAGTCGGAATTTCTCCGCTTAGCGCTTTTTTGATACTAACCGCTAACATGATAAGCTGCTTGATCTCTTAAGGAATGGCACAAGATAATAAATCACCCGGGAGGGCGCGCACAGTGTTTTGTTCCCTCCAGCTGAATATTATATCCGGACGCAGTCAAAATGAGTATCCAGCTAACTAATAATGCAGCACAACGGGTCAGGTCTTTTCTGGTCAAGGAAAATGGTCTGGCCTTGCGGCTTGGGGTGAGAAAAACCGGTTGTGCCGGTTGGGCTTATGAAGTCAATATCGCCAGACAGATCGAAACCGAAGACGAAATTTTTGAAGACAAGGGTGTAAAGATTATCGTTGACCGTGACAGTTTGCCGTACCTTAAGGGTTCAAAAATCGATTTCACGACGCAGGGCCTGAACCGCACGTTCCAATTTGATAACCCCAATGCCACCGATGAATGTGGTTGCGGGGAAAGTTTTACAATTTCCAGTTAAAGCACCCAGTATATTCCAATCCATAAATGAGTCTGAAGAGATAGAGTGAGAGGTTTGTCTTTTACCCAGTTTTCGATAACGAAATTAGTACAGGGCTGCCTGAATCCAACGGTAG
>CAYZLS010000251.1:0-3649 GCA_964479355.1 uncultured Wenzhouxiangellaceae bacterium
GCAAGGTCGCATATTGACCCTCACGTGCCACCAACTGAATTGCAGCGCCTGCGCTGCGAGCTATCTGGGCGCCCTTCCCCGGCTTCATTTCTACACAATGCGCTACCGTTCCAACCGGAATGTTGCGCAGTGGCAGGCAGTTGCCGGGCTTGATTGCGGCATCACGGCCACTTTTGACTGGGTCACCAGAACGCAGGCCTTTGGGCGCAATAATGTAGCGACGTTCACCATCGGCATACAAGACCAACGCGATATGCGCAGTACGATTCGGATCGTGCTCAATGCATTCAATCCAGCCGTCAATGCCGTCCTTATCACGTTTGAAGTCGATAACGCGATAGTGCTTTTTATGTCCGCCACCGCGATGACGCGTTGTAATGCGACCAGCATTATTGCGCCCGCCTGTGCGGGATTTCTTTTCCAGCAACGCCGCATGAGGTGCGCCTTTGTGCAAGTGGTCATGTCTGACCTGCACTACACCGCGGCGTCCTGGCGAGGTTGGTTTTGCCTTAATAATTGCCATGCGCAAAGATCCTTAAGCTGAGTCCCCGCCCAGGAAGTCAATTACTTGTCCTTCCTGCACGCGAACATATGCCTTTTTCCAGTCGTTCCGCTTGCCGCCACGGAGCTTAAACGTTTTGCTCTTGCCTTTGACATTTACAATGCGCACGGACTCAACACTGACCTCGAACAACTTTTCAACCGCCTTTTTGATCTCGGTTTTATTGGAATCACGGGTAACCTTGAACACATATTGATTACTGCTCTCAGCAACCATGGTTGTCTTCTCAGTCATCCGTGGAGACAGCAAAACCTTATACAGGCGCTCGTTGCTCATCCTAGCCACTCCTCAATCTTTTTAACCGCATCAACCGTCATGATCACTTTGTCTGCTGCCACCAGACTTACCGGGTCCAGGGCTGCAACATCCAGCACGTAAGCATTGACTACATTACGCGCGGCCAGGTACAGATTTTCATTAACTTCTGAAGTCACTATCAGACCTTTCTCAAAACCTTGCTCAGCCAACTTAGCCAGCAATTCACTGGTCTTGGGTGCACTGAGTTCCAGTGAATCAAGGACTATCAATCGATCCTGGCGAACCAGTTCCGAAAGGATAGCCTGCAAGGCCCCACGATACATTTTGCGGTTGACCTTCTGTGCATGATCCCGGGGTCGGGCAGCAAACGTCCTGCCTCCACCTCTCCACAAGGGACTGCGGATCGTTCCGACACGGGCCCGGCCGGTTCCTTTTTGTCGCCAGGGTTTGCGACCACCACCGCGAACATCTGAGCGGGTTTTCTGGGCCTTCGTACCAGCGCGTCCACCCGCCATGTAGGCTATAACAACCTGATGCACCAACGCTTCGGAAAAATCGCGCCCAAATGTGGCTGCTGAAACCTTGATTGCGTTTCTGCCTGCGACTGAGAGTTTCATCTGCATTCTCCTCAGTTCACTTTCACGGTAGGTCGAACGGCGACCTGTCCACCATTGGAGCCCGGCACTGCACCCTTGATCAACAGCAGATTGCGCTCGGGGTCGATCCGAACCACTTCAAGGTTCTGGGTGGTGACACGTGCATCACCCATATGTCCTGCCATTTTCTTGCCCTTGAATACACGCCCCGGGGTCTGACACTGGCCGATTGAGCCCGGTGCCCGATGCGAAAGCGAATTACCATGCGTGGCGTCCTGCATCTTGAAGTTGTGCCGTTTCACGACGCCGGCAAAGCCTTTGCCCTTGCTGGTACCGGTGACATCAACACTCTGGCCGTTTTCAAACTGCTCGACATTCAGCTCGGCACCTACTTGCAGGTCGTTACCTTCATCACCGTGCAGGCGCAACTCCCACAGGCCCTCACCTGCATCTACTTCAGCCTTGCTAAAATGTCCGGCTTCCGGCTTGCTCAGTAGGCGGTTTCGCTTGCTGCCAAGGGTCACCTGCACAGCCTTGTAACCGTCAGTTTCCAAGGTTTTTACCTGGGTCACACGGTTTGGGCTGACCTCGATAACCGTTACCGGGACGCTGTCACCCTGCTCGGTAAATACCCGGGTCATGCCGCGTTTGCGGCCTATTAATCCAATCGTCATTGTTCTGCCTATCGTTCTTTTGTCCGCAGACCATTCAGTTCAATTTAATTTGTACGTCCACGCCAGCTGCAAGATCCAGCTTCATCAGCGCGTCCACGGTTTTGTCATTGGGATCAATAATATCCATCAGACGTTTGTGCGTACGGGTCTCATACTGATCCCGTGCATCTTTGTTGACATGTGGAGAGGTCAGCACCGTATATCTCTCAATACGTGTCGGCAACGGAATTGGACCCCGTACCTGTGCACCTGTCCGCTTGGCGGTTTCGACAATTTCACTGGCTGAACGATCGATCAAACGGTGATCAAACGCTTTTAGCCGTATTCGAATTTTCTGGTCTGCCATAATTCAGCTCACTCTGCTGGTCTTACTCAAAGATTTTAGCGACAACGCCGGCGCCTACTGTGCGTCCGCCTTCACGGATCGCAAACCGCAGACCTTCTTCCATCGCAATCGGTGCAATCAGGTCTACCTTCATCTGCACATTGTCACCCGGCATAACCATCTCTACACCTTCAGGCAACTCAACCGCGCCGGTTACATCCGTGGTCCGGAAGTAAAACTGCGGACGATAGCCCTTGAAAAATGGCGTGTGGCGACCACCCTCGTCTTTCGACAGAATGTACACCTCAGCCTCAAACTTCGTATGCGGGTTAATCGTGCCCGGATGGGCCAGTACCTGACCACGCTCGACCGCATCACGCTTGGTTCCACGCAACAGTACACCCACGTTATCCCCAGCCCGGCCTTCGTCCAACAGCTTGCGGAACATCTCCACGCCCGTACAAGTCGACTTGGTCGTCTCCTTGATACCCACGATCTCAATTTCCTCGCCCACCTTCACGATGCCACGCTCAACCCGGCCCGTTACCACAGTGCCGCGTCCGGAAATAGAGAACACATCTTCAATCGGTAACAAAAATGGCTTGTCCATCTCACGCTCCGGCTGCGGAACGTAGTCATCCATCTCTGCAATTAACTTCAAAATCGACGGCACTCCGATATCCGAAGTGTCACCTTCCAGTGCCTTGAGTGCTGATCCCGTTACCAACGGCAGATCGTCACCCGGGAAATCATAGGAACTCAGTAATTCCCGCACTTCCATTTCAACCAGCTCCAGCAACTCTTCATCGTCTACCTGGTCGGCTTTATTCATGTACACCAAGATGTAAGGCACACCCACCTGGCGCGCCAACAAAATATGCTCGCGCGTCTGTGGCATCGGACCGTCTGCTGCTGATACCACCAGGATCGCACCATCCATCTGCGCCGCACCGGTGATCATGTTCTTCACATAATCAGCATGTCCCGGGCAATCCACGTGCGCGTAATGCCGGTTCTCCGATTCGTATTCCACATGCGCCGTGGCGATCGTAATACCCCGTGCGCGTTCCTCCGGTGCATTGTCAATCTGGTCATAAGCTACAAACTCTCCACCACGAGCTTCAGCACATACCTTCGTCATCGCCGCCGTTAACGTCGTCTTGCCATGATCTACGTGACCAATCGTTCCCACGTTTACATGGGGCTTTGTTCTTTCAAATTTTTCTTTGGACAT
>CAYZLS010000252.1:0-1564 GCA_964479355.1 uncultured Wenzhouxiangellaceae bacterium
GTAAACGCCAGGGTGTTCATGGTCAGGACGGATATTTGTTTTCGTTTATTGTATTCGTAGGCGGGGGAGGTGATTGCCATTTTTTATACCTACTGTGTAATCATCGATTGTATCAGTAGCTGATTAGTGAATTTACACATACAATGCGTACACTTCACTGACCTATGTCAATAAATGTGGCAGCAGGGTGACGCTACACTAGATGACAACCCAGATCACAGGAAAGCGCCAGGCGCTGTGATGGATTGAAACCGCAGCTCGCCAGGAAGCCGAGCAAATCGAAGTTACTCCACTCGACTGCGGATCTGACTGAATCGACCTGCAAAGAGGCCAGGTTGACCAGCAACTGGGCCAGCATGGCATGCCCAACATGCTGCGAACGAAATGCTCTGGTCACGCCGAGGGTGTCAATTACGGCTTCAGAGGCGGTGCGGCCAAATTCGCCGAAATCCACGCGTGCCATTATGAAACCGGTCACCATGCCATCAATCTCTGCGATCAGGGATACCCTGATACCGGACTCAAACAGGACCTCTTCGAATTTGCGTTGAAAAAAAGCTCGTCGGTCCTGACCCGTTATTTTTTTGTCAATGTGAACCACCTGGCCGAGGTCGGTACTCGCTAATGAGCGTACCAGCACTTTGTCTTGTGACAGGTCATCGAAATCATTGCTACTGGGGTCGCTGTAATTGGGTGTTGAACGCTCCAGAATCAGCCTAGGGGCGAGCCTGAAACCGGTGCTGGAGAAGAAATCGAGCACCCCGGGTTGATTCCAGCCTGCCTGGGTTTGTATTTCGGTACCGCCACGCTTGCGGATTTCGATAGCCAGGTGCTGTATCAGTTCGTGGCCGACCCCATGCCCCTGGCTTTGTGGATCAACAGCAATTGCATCCAGAACAGCTATCAGTTCATTACTGCCAAACTCGCCTTGCAGCATATGACAGCATACAAAACCAACCATATCTCCGGCCTGGGTTACTGCAATCGAGATAAATGCCTGCGGATGTTTTTCCTGTGCTGTGAATCGTCGTTTGAAAAAATCAAGTCTGCGGTCGCCATTGGTAAGCTCATCCAGCTCAACCACAAGGTCGAGAGACTCAGGCCCGATGCTGTCAATAATGGCACTGTAGGTGGATTCAACCATGCAACATATCGTATTTCATTTGCAGCTCTTCCGGGCTTTCCTGAAAATCGGGGTTAGCTACGATGCAGTCGTCGACCGGACACACAGGTTGGCATTGTGGTTCATCGAATTCACCCACACACTCGGTACACTTGAACGCATCGATCACATACGGCTCGCCTTCGCTGATTGCCTCGTTAGGGCAATCCAGCAGACAGGCATCACAAACATCGCAGTTGTCCTTAATCATTAGTGCCATAATCTTTTTCCTCTAGCCCGAACAGTTCATTAAATATTCGGGAGTGTGCTGGTGTTAACTGGCTTTGGCCAACAGTTCCTGCCGCTGAAGTTTTTCATACCTGAACGCACCCCACAACGCGGCTCCAATGGCACCAGCATATATTGAATCAGTTGTAGATGAATTAGGATTATCGCCTAAAA
>CAYZLS010000252.1:1574-3648 GCA_964479355.1 uncultured Wenzhouxiangellaceae bacterium
CATATATTGAATCAGGGTGGCTACGGGCTTCAACATTTATTTTTTGCTTGGTCAGCGACTCATTTAATGCTGCCATCAGGCCGTCATCGAGTGCCAATCCACCGGTGGCCAGCGTGACACCGTCCTTGACCTTGATGACGCGCAGTAATTTAGTCAGTCGTCCTGCCATTGAAAGATGTATGCCTTTTAATATATTGGATGCGGAAATGCCGCGCGAAACCATATTAATCACATCCGTTTCGGCCAGCACCGCACAGATACTGGAAACCACTTCCGGGTCGTCGGCCTGTTGGGACAGGCTGCCGATCTCGTCCTGGGCAATGCCCAGATAGCGCGAGATATTCTCCAGGAATTGTCCCGAGCCCGAAGCGCACTGGCTGGTCATTCGGTAACCGAGTACCTTGCCATGCTCATCCATTTTGACCGCACGGCCATGTAAGGCGCCGATGTCCAACACCGCACGGGCCTCCGGTTCTAAATAAATGCCCCCCCTGGCGTGGGTGGTCATTGAGTAGAAATGGCCGGTACGAAAAGGAATGGTTTCGCCATCTCCGGTGGTGGCGACATATTCAACATCGTCACGCGCCAGACCCGCTTCTGCGAGTACAGCATCATAGGCTTTTTCGGTGAGATCAAAGGGGTCGCGCTGGCGAATCCGGTCAGCGCGCCGCGCCAGCCATTCGATCTTGTCGCCTTGCACATTGAACAGGACGGTTTTGATCGTTCCGGTTCCCAGATCTACACCTGCTGTGATTGTCATATCAAGCCTCCGCGGCACGGCGGGCGAATTCGGCTGCGCCCAGTGCACCTGTATAAATTGATTCAGGATCGATGTTGATGGTTACACCACCGTAGTTTTCTTTAACCAGTTTTCTTAATTCCTTGACCGCAGCCTCGTTTTTGGCCACTCCGCCAGTGAAGGTGAACTCGGAGGTCACACCACCCGAACGCGAGATGATGGAGATGGCTCTTAATACGATGGCCCGGTGCAGACCGGCCAGGATATCAGAGCGGCTTTCACCCATGGCCAGTCGGTCGCGTAATTCTGCGCCGGCGAATACGGTGCAGGTTGAGTTGATCCGGATCGTCTTGGTGGCTTGCATTGCGATCGGGCCAAGCTCATGCAGGCCGATGTTCATTTCATCAGCGATATAGCCGAGATAACGACCACAGCCGGCCGCACAACGGTCGTTCATCTGAAAGTTCACCACGATGCCATGTTCATCTACCTGGATACCCTTGGTATCCTGGCCGCCAATGTCCAGCACAGTACGGGTGTTGGGATACATCAGGTGTGCGCCCAGGCCATGGCAAAGAATCTCCGAGCGGATGTGTTCCTTTGGAAAGGGCAGGCGCACCCGGCCATAGCCGGTGCCGACGACATAGGTTTCTTCAAGTTCGATTTCGAGCGTGTCTTTGACGATGACTCTGACCAGTTGCTGATCCACCGGCAGCTCATCCACTTCATTCATTACCCGATCCAGTGCGCGCAAAAATGTTGTGACTAGGTCTTCAGCCGGCGGCCGGTTCTCTGTTTCAATGATTGATTTGTCGTAAATATTGATTAGCACATCGAATGGCAAGCCGGCCCCTTCTGCGACCTCCTCAGACTGGCTCATGTAGACCGAGCCGGCTAGGTCACGGAAAAAATCAGATTTCCGCTCTACGCCAGGGGCAAACAACCTGGATAGTTGCACTTCCATGCGCTTGAATGTTTCCCGCAATGCTGCTGCTAGTTCTTCACCTATTTCTGCATGGCGTTCATCCGCTGCATATTGCAGACAGGTTTGCTGCAGGTCTCCCAGCATGTTGAGAAACAGTTCCAGGCGAAAGTTGCGTTCCAGCGCCGCCAACAGGTCATCAACCACATCCTGCATGGCCGGTACGTTGCTGAGAGCCCGATGACACAGCTCAAGGCGTGCACTCACCACGGCCTCCAGCTTTGAAACCTGGCTGGCCGTGTCGTAGTTTGAGCGCGAGTTGGTAATCCCGCGACCCAGCACCTCGCCACTCGAATCCATCATTACTGCCTTGGTAGTGGTCGAGCCCAGATCAATTCCGATAAAACACTTCA
>CAYZLS010000253.1:0-3648 GCA_964479355.1 uncultured Wenzhouxiangellaceae bacterium
AAGGATTATCTACAGCCGGGCGCACATACGGAGCCTCTTCCTCCGGCAAAGTTACTCCTGCCTGGGTATTGCCAGTGCCCAGGGTGGTGACGCCTGTGCCTGCGGTGCCTGACCGGGGGGATGAAACCAACGGACCAGATCGGTTGCGTAATTCAATAATGCGCTCATCAAGATCAAGGTATTGGTCTTTTTGCCGCTCACTGAGCATTTCCAAGTCTATAGTTTGATCTTCTAGCATACCCCTTAACATCCGCACTTCGTCTTGCAACTGCTGAATCTGAATGACCAGGTTGAGCAGCGCCTGATTATTGTCCGTTTGTGCAGCGACGGGTGCTGAAACAAAGATGGCCAGCACAAGGCCGGCCATCAAAACAGAAATCGAACGTCTGTTGCGCATCATCATCTCGCGGTGTAAATGATCTCCACGCGACGATTCTGCCGCCAGCAGCCCTCATCACTGACCCGGCAAACTGGACGCTCTTCCCCATAGCTGACGACATCCAACTGGTTGCCTCTGCTACCAGCGGCCGACAACAAGCCCGAAATTGCATTACCCCGGCGCTCACCCAGTCCAAGGTTGTATTCACGTGTACCGCGTTCGTCTGCGTGGCCTTCAAGGGTAACCCGGGCACTGCCGTGAGAAGAAATATAAGAAGCATGTGCTACTACGATAGCCCGGTACTCTGACTTAACTTCAGATTTATCAAAGTCGAAGTAAATCACCCGCTTGGACAGCAGGCTTTCGTTGTTATTAAAGTTTCTTGCGTCAGAATAGTCATGCGGGTCCGGAGCGGCTATCGTAGTGGCTTCTTCTGCCACAGGTACAGGTACGGACTCGGGCTCGGCAACCGGTTCTGCTTCAGGTTGGGTTGTTTGACAAGCAGAAATCGCACCCATCAGGGTGAGAGCAAGTAAAAAGCGCCACTTAGAATTCATTATCTTCCTCCAGATAGTTTTTCTTAAAATATAAATCGGTTTCGAAAGTAAGTTTACCTGATTACGGGAGACCACGCGGGCTCTTTTACGTCACCTTCACTCAAAATCAACCGCTGACGCACATTGCCATCAACGGACACCGCGGACAGGACGCCCCTGGATCCTTCACGCGTTGCATAAAGAATCATGCTGCCATTGGGTGCAAAACTGGGTGACTCGTCCAGCACCCCCGGGGTCAGGGTGCGCATCCGCCCGGTTTCTATATCCAAAACAGCTATACGATACTCGTTTCGCAGCCCATGCGCTATAGCAATCCGGTTTCCATCCGGGGAAATGCTGGCACGTGCATTGTAATCCCCTTCACGGGTGATGCGGGTGGGTTTTCCACCGCTGACTTCAACCCGATATATCTGTGGTTTCCCGCCCCGGTCCGAGGTGAAATATATCCACTTGCTGTCGGGTGACCATACCGGCTCCGTATCGATACCCCAGTGCTGTGTCAGTTGGCGTTTCTGGCCGGTGGTCAGGTCCCTTACATAGATCTCTGGGTTGCCCGAATAGGATAAGGTCATCGCCAAGTAACGGTCATTGGGCGAGAAAGCCGGTGCACCATTGATGCCCCGCCCCGAAGACACCAACTCACGCTGACCGGTCGCGACATTCTGGATGTATATTGCTGAATTACCTTTCTCAAAAGATACGTAAGCCAGACGCTTGCCATCGTGCGACCAGTTAGGTGACAACAACGGCTCTGGCGAGCCAACCACTGCTTGCGGATTGAACCCATCCGCGTCTGCCACGTACAACTGGAAATTCTGGTTATCATTTTCACCCGTTGCAGATATATACGCGATTCGTGTCGCGAAAGCACCTGGCACCCCGGTCAGTTTTTCATAAATCCCGTCAGCCACCCGGTGGGAACCAAACCGCAGGTCACCGAGACCGACCGTGGTGATCTGTGACAACAAGCGTTCCTGTGTGTGTACGTCGAACAACTGATATACGACCTCATAACCATTATTGTCCAGCGCGTCATTGATCCAACCAATGACCAGGTAATCCACTTTTAGCAGGCGCCAGGTACCAAAACGTATAGATTCGGCGTCCACGGGCCGGTCCACCATGTCCTTTACAGCCAATGGATCGAACAAGCCTGAACGATACAAATCTGCCGACACCACTTCTGCTACACCGGTATCGGGTGGCGGCCCCGCTGCACGCCATTGCAGCGGAATGACTGCAATCGGCAGTGCACTGGCATTGCCCTGGATGATTTCAATTTCCAACTTGGCAAATGCCAATTGGGTGACGAGCAACAACAACAGGGTGTAAATTATTTTTTGCATGGAATTAATCACCGTCATACCTGAATATAAAATCAATTTCGCGATCAAACACGTCTTCAAAACCACGGTAGGGCAAGGAGCCGACTCTTTCAACCGCCGCTACCAAAGATCGGCGGGTTGCCTCATCTGCATTACAGGCACCCGCAATTGCAGCAGAAATCACTTCACCGCCCGGTATTTGCACAATCCTGAGCGTACACTTCAAGCCGGATTTAGCGGTGGGCGGGCGGAGCCAATTATTGGTGACCTGCGCCTGTATAGCTGCATAATACTGTAAACCCAGTGAAGCAATCTCGCCCGCCCTGTTAGCCACCTGTTCTGCAGACAGTTGGCGTTGCAAATCAGCTTTCGCCAATGCCAATCGTTGCGCTTGTGCATCAGCCTGGCGGCGCGCTTCGAGCTGCTTCAGCTTTTCCTCTTCGATAACCCGTTGACGGGTTGCGATCTCACGCTGCCTGCGGATATCTTCCAGCTCCTGTTGCCGTTTATCCAGGCGGTCCTGTCTTTCCTGCTGCTGCTTTTGACGCAGCTTCTGCAACCGCAGGTCTTCTTCCCGTTTTTTCAGCGCCTGCTCTTGCTGGCGCTTTTCTTCGGCTAACTGTTCACGTGCTTCACGCTCCTGACGCGCCTTTAGCTCCTGTGCGCGGCGCTCCTGCTGGGCCTTTTTTGCCACGGCTTGCTCGGCTTCCTGGCGTACCTTCTCCCGGCGCTGTTTGATGACATTGGTATCAACCATCACTGCTTCAATAGTCATGCCGGTCAAAATCGGTGGCTTGAATGGTCGCCAGTTCAGCGTACCGAGAACCACCATCGCTGCCATCAATAGATGAACAGCGATCGCCAGCATAAAGGCGCGGGTTACTGCCAAGAAATCACGCATGGGCGATCACCCGCCCTCAATGTTTTCCAGAGGGTCGCTCATTAAGCCGACTTTTTGCACTCCCGCCTGTTGCAGTAAAACCATGGCATTGTAGACATGCCCATAACCCACTGCCTCATCACCACCCACCAGCACCTGCAGTTCCGGGTTGCGGCGCACGATGGCTGAAACCGTAGCAACTAGTGTTTTAGCGTCAACCAGACCGCTGGTCGTGCCATCCAGATCACCGGCCGCATTCAGATATAGATCACCGTTTTTGAGCACCGTGACTACCATGGGTTCTTCGTTTTGCTGGCTGTCCAATGGCTCAGCATTCGCCTTGGGCAACTGAACCTCAACACCTAGATTCAGCAATGGCGCTGTAATCATAAAAATTACCAGCAACACCAACATGACATCGATATACGGCACCACGTTTATTTCCGCCATCGGCCGTCGTCTTTTACGTTGCGTTTCCATCCCTCTTCCTTCTTTATGACTGCATCA
>CAYZLS010000254.1:0-260 GCA_964479355.1 uncultured Wenzhouxiangellaceae bacterium
CTGTGTTGCTTTATTTTCGCATCCACCACAACAAAATAACTGATGGTGCAACGAGCCATTATTTCGATAAGGTGCCCCTGCGCTGGGCCTCGGATTCGGCTGAAGACATCAGCCAGTGTGGTGCCCGCATTGTGCCGCCGGCCACGGTCAGGCGTGGTGCCTTTATTGGTGCCGATGCCGTGCTGATGCCCTCCTATGTCAATATTGGCGCCTGGGTGGGGAAAGGTAGCATGGTCGATACTTGGGTAACAGTTGGATCC
>CAYZLS010000254.1:270-3633 GCA_964479355.1 uncultured Wenzhouxiangellaceae bacterium
CACAAATTGGCAAGCGGGTACATCTGTCTGGTGGTGTCGGTATCGGAGGCGTGTTGGAGCCATTGCAGGCATCCCCCACCATTATCGAAGACGATTGTTTTATCGGTGCGCGTTCAGAAGTAGTTGAGGGTGTAATCATCGGCAGAGGCAGCGTGTTGTCCATGGGGGTTTATATCAGTCAAAGCACACGAATATATGACCGCGAAAGTGGTGAAACTCAATATGGGCGTGTGCCGCCAGGATCGGTTGTAGTGCCCGGCAGCCTGCCGGCCAAAGATGGCAGCCATTCCCTTTATGCAGCAATCATCGCCAAGCGAGTGGATATGCAAACGCTGGCAAAAACCGGTATCAACGAGCTTTTGAGAAGCTGCATTGAAAGCTGAGCTGTAAATGAACACAACGCTGGAACTGGCATCTGCTCTGATCAAACGGCCCTCGGTGAGCCCAGAAGATGCTGGTTGTCAGCTATTTTTGGCCGACCGCTTATTGGCCCTGGGCTTCGCGAGTGAATGGTTCCACTGCGGTCAAGTCAGCAACGTATTATTCACCCACGGTCAGGGTGAGCCATCTATCTGGTTCCTGGGCCATACCGATGTTGTTCCGTCCGGCCCTTTAGAGGACTGGACATCACCGCCTTTTGAAGCTGCGCTCAGGGAAGGAAACCTGTATGGCCGGGGTGCAGCAGACATGAAGGGTGCGGTGGCTGCCATAGTGATTGCTGTTGAGTCATTACTGCAGGACAGCCCCTCTCATGCCGGGCAAATCGGCATTTTGTTAACCAGTGACGAGGAAGGGCCCGCCCTTGACGGTATCCGGTGGGTGGCAGAGGTTTTGAAACACAGAAACGGTGCACCGCAATACTGTCTGGTTGGCGAGCCCAGCTGCCAGGAACGGTTGGGCGATACGGTGCGAATTGGCCGGCGTGGCTCTATCCAGGCCCATTTGCGAATACATGGTATCCAAGGCCACAGCGCTTACCCGGAACTGCTGGATAATCCGATTCACCGCTTAGCACCCTTTTTGGCGGCGCTAACCGCGATGGTGTGGGATGAGGGTGATGCAGTATTTCCGTCCACTCATTGCCAGGTGACCAATATCCAGGCCGGAACGGGTGCGGAAAATGTAACGCCTGGGCAGGCAGAGGCGCGGTTTAATTTTCGTAACTCACCTGCCTCAACTTCTGCAGAAATCAAGACTCGGGTTGAGGCTCTGTTGCAGCAAAACGGGATTGAGAATTTTGCGCTGGACTGGCGAGTTTCCGGTGAGGCCTTTTGCTCACGAGCCGGTAAACTGCGTACAACTGTAGTCAGGGCAATAGAGCAAGAGCTGGATATCCAGCCAATATTGAACACCGCTGGAGGGACTTCAGATGGCCGCTTTCTGGCCCCGCTGGATACGGAAGTCGTCGAGTTTGGTTTGCCGAATCATTCCATCCACCAGGTGGATGAGCACGTTGTAACGGCTGATCTTGAGAGTCTGTCCCGGGTCTATAAACGGATAATATCTGAAATTTTAAGTATCTGATAAATATAAGATATATTTCCTATTAAGCCTTTGCAGTAGCATTTCAATACCTTGATTTAAGCCCCGCCTGACCACAGATATCCTGTATGAATTTCCAGAGGAATTGGCAATGAGATTGGACAAACTTACCAGTAAGTTCCAGCTGGCATTGGCGGATGCCCAGAGCCTGGCGGTGGGGCTGGACCACCAAATGATTGAACCGGAGCATGTCCTGGTGGCATTGCTCGATCAGGAAGGGGGCTCAATGCGCCACTTACTGACCCGCGCCGGGGTCAAGGTGAATGCGTTGCGTTCACAATTGGGTGAACGCCTGGATACCCTGCCAAAGATTTCCGGTGCACCTGGTGAAATCAATCTTTCCAATGCCAGCATCAAAATCTTGACGGTGACTGACAAACTTGCTCAAAAACGTGATGACCAGTATATCGCCAGCGAGCTGTTTGTACTGGCCGCCATGGATGCAAAAGGTCCTATTGTTGACATCCTGAAGCAAACGGGCGCCAACCGGGAAGCCATAGAAAAAGCCATCGATGAAATGCGCGGAGGCGAACCGGTCAATGACCTCAACGCCGAGGAATCTCGCCAGGCATTGGAGAAATATACCATTGACCTGACAGCACGGGCCGAGCAATCCAAGCTCGACCCGGTGATTGGCCGTGATGAAGAAATCCGCCGCTGCATCCAGGTTTTACAGCGTCGTACCAAAAACAATCCCGTACTGATGGGTGAGCCCGGTGTGGGCAAGACCGCCATCGTTGAAGGCTTGGCGCAAAGGATTGTTAACCACGAAGTACCCGAAGGGTTGAAAAACAAGCGTGTTTTATCATTGGACATGGGCGCATTGATCGCCGGTGCAAAATTCCGTGGTGAGTTTGAGGAGCGCCTCAAAGCCCTGTTGCATGACCTCGCCAAACAGGAGGGCAATGTCATCCTGTTTATTGACGAGATCCATATGATTGTCGGTGCCGGCAAAGCTGAAGGCTCCATGGATGCCGGCAATATGCTCAAACCTGCACTGGCTCGGGGTGAACTGCATTGTATTGGTGCCACTACGCTGGATGAATACCGGCGATACATGGAAAAAGATACAGCACTGGAGCGGCGTTTCCAGAAAGTCTTTGTCGGCGAACCTTCGGTGGAAGACACCATCGCAATTTTACGCGGCTTGCAGGAACGCTATGAGGTTCACCATGGGGTTGATATTATCGACCCCGCCCTAGTGGCCGCGGCAACCCTGTCACACCGGTATATTGCAGACCGGCAGTTGCCGGATAAGGCGATCGACCTGATGGATGAGGCCGCCTCGCGAATCCGAATGGAAATTGATTCCAAACCCGAAAAGCTGGATCGTCTGGAACGACAATTGATCCAGCAAAAAATCCAGTGTGTTGCCCTGCAAAAAGAGAAGGATGACGCGTCTATTCAGCGTCTGGTCGAACTGGAAGAGAAAATCGAACAACTCGAGCGAGAGTTTTCCGACCTGGATGAAATCTGGAAATCCGAAAAAGCAGCTGTACAGGGCGCCACCCATATCAAGGAAGAGTTAGAGCGCACCCGCGCAGAACTGGAAACTGCCCATCGTGCGGGTGACCTGGCACGAATGTCTGAATTGCAATATGGGCGCATTCCTGAACTCGAGAAAAACCTGCGGCAGGCCGAAATGGGTGAAAAAGCTGAGTTTAAACTGCTGCGCACTGCGGTTACAGAAGATGAAATCGCAGAAGTGGTTTCACGCTGGACCGGGATTCCGGTATCTCGCATGCTCGAGGGCGAGCGGCGAAAACTGTTACGTATGGAAACAGCATTGCACCAGCGCGTCATCGGCCAGGATGAGGCCGT
>CAYZLS010000255.1:0-3626 GCA_964479355.1 uncultured Wenzhouxiangellaceae bacterium
CCAGCTTTAATTGTATAACTGTCATCACGAAAGGTAAGGTATCGATCAGTAAAGGGCAACCCACTGGAACCGGCGACCTCACCATGACAGTCATCGGTAAGTATTATAATTAAATCATCCAGTATATTTCTCGGATCGGCTTTACCGCTTGAATATGGGGGCCAGGTGAGAGTCAGATCCTGAGCAGGATCGATTTGATGTAGATGAGCCTTTGCCCCACCCTGCGTTAATTTTACTGTTGGTGCCGGTGGAAAGTCTTTCGCCTCACCATTGCCTCCGAGAACTAATGCTTGATTCACAATTTCGTTATGTTCGGTTTTGATGGATACACGATACTCGCCGTCGGGGAAATTTTCATTCAAGGCCGCTATAGAATCGTAGGCTTTTTCAAAAACATGCATTCGCCCATGATCTTCGGGTATAAAATTTCCCTTACTCTGCGGAGCGCTTACAAGGGCTGATTCAATCTTGCCATTACCATTCCCGAATATGGCCGTAGCGAAACCATAGTCCTCGAACATCAACTCGCCTGTATCAGATTGTTGATAATGATTTACCTTCTCGACAAAGAAAAACAGGATATCATCAGGGTTACCATTAGCCTGAGATATAGTCGAACAACTGAGAATAAAGGCCGTGCAGAAAACAAGAATTTTATTTTTCAATTGAGGTTCCTTCTTAGGTTAGTCAATCAAGGTGAAATTGCTGCTAATTGTTATTCAGGTAAGGCAAAGGCTTTCACATAATCGCCTCTGGGTGTATTCAATGCTGGATGTCCTCCAAAATGAATAACAAGATACTGTCTGCCCTCAAACTCGTAAGTCATCGGTGTTGTCTGCCCACCAGCAGGTAATTTTGTATTCCAGAGCACATCACCATTATCAATATCAAAAGCACGTAATCTTTCATCCATTGTCGCCGCAACAAATATCAGCCCACCTGCAGTAATAATTGGTCCGCCCAGATTGGGTGTGCCCAGATTCCAGGGTATCGACACTGGCAGCATGCTTTCAATGGAGCCCAGCGGAACGTCCCACAATATTTCTCCCTGTTCCAGATCAACCGCTGTTAAACCACCCCAAGGAGGCGGCAGACAAGGTGCACCCCAGGGAGACATTACAGGCCCCGTGTGGGTAAGATAGGGTGTGCCCAGCATCGGACTGCCACCCCAGTTTTTTACATCCCGTCCTGCCACAATGCCTGAATCTTTTTCCAAAATTTCTTCAGGTTTGGGTTTTAAACCAATCTTCCAGGTCAGTCTTGTTGTATTAATGACCATAACATTACGGCTGGGATCAAAGGCAGGCCCACCCCAGTTAACACCGCCGCCAGTACTTGGTAATATCAACGATCCTTCCAGGCTCGGTGGTGTATAGGGTCCATAGTGTCTGAGCTTGCTTATTGAGTCACGACAACCCTTACGGTCCCAGAAGGTAAATCCCCAGGCCTGCTCCGGTTTCAATTCATGCCTGATTAGTGGTGCTGGTTTAACGGGAAAAGGTTGGGTGGGCGAATACCACTCGCCCTCTATATCGCCTTTTGGTACCGGTCGTTCTTCGATGGGAAACAATGGTTCGCCAGTCTCACGATGAAAAACAAAAACCAGCCCAAATTTAGTTGCCTGTACTACCGCAGGCACAATTTTGCTTTCATGCGGCAGATCCACAAGCATAGGAGGTGCGCTAACATCATAGTCCCACAAATTGTGATGAACTAACTGGTAGTGCCAAATGACTTCACCAGTCTGGCCGCGCAAAGCTACCAGTGAATCTGCATAATGATTATCGCCATGGCGGTTTCCTCCATACAAATCCGGGGCAGGGCTGGAAGTTGCCATAAATACCATGTCCCTGGCTTCGTCCACGACCATTGGGCTCCAGACATTGGCTGAACCAGTAGTATGATTACCGCCGTTTATCCATGTAGCCGCTGCCGGGTCCGTATCATCTCTGGGGATAGGATCGAAGTTCCACAGCGGCTCACCCGTTTTTACATTATAGGCCCGCACCTTACCACTGGGACTGTCAACACGAATACGATCCAGGATCACTGATCCAATCACGGCTACATCATTGAGCACAACCGGAGGCGAGACAAACTGCACTCCTCCGGGGTAGTCTTTGCTGTCTTCAGGCAAAACATTAACTTCACCATTTTCACCAAAACTAGGGCAACGTTTGCCATTTGCAGCATCAATAGCAAACAGACGTGAATCGGTAGTGCCAAACAGGAGGCGCTTATGACAGACGCTGTCTTCATCAACACTTTCATCCTGCCAGATAACAACGCCACGGCAATTAAAATTATGTTCCTGACCAAGATTGACGCTAGGTTCAAAAAACCAGTTTTCCCTGCCACTTGCGGGATCAACACTGATGATTCGGTTAAATGGTGTGCATAAAATCAACTGCCTATCGACAATGATGGGATTATTCTGGGTTTTCGCGGCTTTGATCTTATCTTCGCCTCGACGTTCGACTTCCCCTGTCTGGTAGCTCCATACCTCTTCCAGTTCATCAACGTTATCACGATTTACCTGGGTCAATGCCGAGTAACGAGTACCACCTTGATCTGCCCCGTAATATGACCAGTCCTGGGCCTGACTCTGCGCTACACAACACGCACCTGTGAATGAGATCAAAAGACGAAGTGCAAAATGCCTTGCTATAACCATTTTTTCCGCAGCCAAATTTACTAATCAGGCAATGCATACGCAGAAACATAGTCACCACGAACACTGGGGACTTCACCATGGCCACCGGAAACTACGACTACGTACTGACGTCCATTTGCTTCATAAGTGATAGGTGTTGTCATCGTCGTTGCAGGTAGTTTATCGCGCCACAGTTCCTCACCCGTTTTGGTATCAAAAGCACGAAAATTCTGGTCCATCGTCGCCGCGATAAAGATCACACCACCTGCGGTAATAATCGGACCGCCGATATTGGGCATACCCAGGTTCCATGAAAAGGGTATTGGAAGCTGGTCTTCAATAGACCCTAGTGCGACATCCCACTTGATAGTCCCATTAGCAAGATCGACTGCCGTCAAACCACCCCAGGGCGGTTTATTGCAGGGTGCACCCAGTGGCGAGAGAAAGAGACTGTCCTTGATGGCGTAGGGCGTACCCAACATTTTTTCCGCTGGGCCATAGTGAAAACCGTCACTGCTTCTATCTTTATCAGCTTCCTCCATGGTCATCAGTTTGGACACCTTCATCACACGGCTGGTATTGATGATCATCAGTCCGCTTTCGGGATCAAAGGCTGGTCCACCCCAGTTTGCACCGCCGCCGGTCCAGGGACTGATAACGCTACCCTGGAAACTGGGTGGCGTATAAATTTCGCCGTAGCGTAATGCAGCCAGCATGTCGCGGCATTTACCTTTATCCCAGAATGTAAAACCCCACATATCATCCGGTGTAACAGTATGTTTTACCAGAGGTGGAGGTTTGACCGGGAACGGTTGCGTCGGTGAATACCACTCATCTGGTATTTCTCCCCTTGGTACAGGACGCTCTTCTATAGGAAAGAAAGGTTCACCGGTTTCGCGATTGAAAATAAAAACTAATCCCTGTTTTGTATTCTGCACAATTGATATATACTTCCAGTGTGGATGGCACCGGC
>CAYZLS010000256.1:0-2886 GCA_964479355.1 uncultured Wenzhouxiangellaceae bacterium
GAATATACTTCTTCAGGGCCTTATCATCATTTGAGAACAGCCTGTTGCAAACTGCCCCCACTGTCCCGCTAATGAGTTATTTCAGGACAGGGTTGGAGCAGACTTCGGCGAGAGTTTAAGGCATTCTAACGCAGCTGTTTGTAGGAAATTATCGTGTTGGCTGAGATGTTGCTTAAGACCTAATCGGCCTGTGTCATAATGTGGGACAGGAGCAGAAAACCAGCACCTTTAACAGGAGAGGATCAAATGGACGACAACAGAAGACAGGCGTTAACAGCAGCACTGTCACAAAGCAGTTTGGTAAAGGTGCGATCATGCGGATGGGCGACGGTTCTTCTATCCGTGATGTTGCAGTTGTCTCCAGTGGCTCCCTGGCCCTTGATGTGGCGCTTGGTATCGGTGGTTTGCCTCGCGGGCGGGTGGTTGAAATCTATGGTCCGGAAGCCAGCGGAAAAACCACGCTGACACTGCAAGTCATTGCAGAAGCACAAAAAGTGGGCGGCACTGCCGCCTTTGTTGATGCGGAGCATGCACTTGATCCCCAATATGCCGAGAATCTGGGGGTCAATGTGGAAGACTTGCTGGTTTCACAGCCGGATACCGGTGAGCAGGCGCTAGAAATAACCGACATGCTGGTGCGCTCCGGTGCAGTGGATATCGTCGTGGTAGATTCTGTTGCGGCGCTAACCCCCAAGGCTGAAATTGAAGGTGAAATGGGTGATCGACACGTTGGTTTGCAAGCACGTTTAATGTCTCAGGCGTTGCGCAAACTGACGAGTAACATCAATCGCTCCAATTGCATGGTGGTTTTCATTAACCAGATCCGGATGAAAATCGGTGTAATGTTCGGCAGCCCTGAAACCACCACTGGGGGTAATGCCCTTAAATTTTATTCTTCGGTGCGTCTGGATATACGCCGGATTGGTGCGATCAAGAAAGGTGATAAAGTGATTGGCAACCAGACCCGCGTCAAAGTGGTAAAAAATAAGATGGCACCACCATTTCAGCAGGCTGAATTTGAAATACTTTACGGCCAGGGTATTTCCAAGCTGGGAGAGCTGATTGATCTTGGGGTTAAAAACGATATCGTGGAAAAAGCCGGTGCCTGGTACAGTTACAATAAGGACCGTATTGGCCAGGGCAAGGAAAACGCCCGCACTTTCCTGTCAGAGCACCCGGAAATAGTTGCCGAAATAGAAGCCCGCTTGCGCACCATGCTATTGCCAGAAAAGACCCCCAAAGCCGAGCCTGAAGTCGAAGCAGTCGGCAGGTGAGAATGGGACTGCGATGCACTACCCTGGCCGGTTTGGGCCAGCCCTGAAATGAATGGGCTGTCTGCGCGCGACCTGAGTGCAGCAGAAACCCGCGATCTGGCACTGCGCTACCTGGGTCGTCGCGAATATGGTGTCGAAGAACTCAAGCGTAAACTTCAGCAACGGGGTGTCGAGCCGGCAATGGCTGACGAAGTCGTTAGCGCCCTGGCTCGTGATGAACTGGTATCTGACCAACGTTTTACGCAAATGTACATTCGCATGCGGGTTCGGCTTTTGTTTGGGCCCCTAAAAATTTGGGGTGAGCTCAGCAGTCGTAGTATTGCCGATGCCGTCATCAGCGAAAATATGCCGGCAGAAGACACCTGGTTTGAAACGGCGTCACAGTGGGCCGGTAAAAAGAATCAAAAAAAACTGGATTATGCCGGGCGGGCAACACTGTACCGCAGCCTGGCCAACCGGGGCTTTACCCACGAACAGGCGAATGTTGCACTGGAGCGTTTAATTCCTTGCGAGTGATTCCTTCGCACGCTGCGTTTGGGTAAACTTGGCTACAGCACTTTGCAAGCGGACGGGTGAAATATGCGGATCAGAGCACAATCAGATTGAAAACAACAGCTGAAACTCGCCAGATATTCCGGGATTTTTTTGCCGCCAGGCAGCACGAGCTTGTAGCTTCAAGTTCGTTGGTGCCGGCAGACGACCCGACACTGCTATTTAGTAATGCCGGAATGGTGCAGTTCAAAGATGTTTTTCTGGGAGCTGACAAGCGCGATTATACTCGCGCCACGACTTCGCAAAAATGCGTACGTGTTGGCGGCAAACACAACGACCTGGACCAGGTGGGATATACCGCCCGACACCACACATTTTTTGAAATGTTGGGAAATTTCAGTTTTGGTGACTATTTTAAAAAAGAGGCGATCCATTATGCCTGGGAATTGTTAACCCAGGAATATGGGCTGGACAAGGATCGTTTGTGGGTAACGATTTATCACACCGATGATGAGGCCTGTGATATCTGGCGGAACGAAATCGGGTTGTCGCAAGAACGCGTTATCCGCATCGGAGATAAGCCTGGTGGCGCAGCGTTTGAGAGTGATAATTTTTGGGCTATGGGGGATACCGGGCCGTGTGGGCCATGTACTGAAATCTTTTATGATCACGGCACGGATTATGCCGGCGGCCTGCCGGGTTCCGAGGATGAAGATGGCGACCGCTATGTCGAAATTTGGAATCTGGTATTTATGCAGTTTGATCGTTCTGCAGACGGGGTGATGCAAGCACTGCCCAGGCCGTGTGTGGATACCGGCATGGGGCTTGAACGCTTGGCAGCGGTCTTGCAAGGTGTGCACAGTAATTATGATATTGATCTGTTTCAAACATTGATCACTGCTGCAGCAGAGCTGACAAATTCTACTGAAAAGCCCAATAAATCTCTGAATGTCATTGCGGATCACATCCGTGCCTGTGCCTTTCTAATTGCCGATGGTGTACTGCCATCCAACGAAGGCCGCGGCTACGTATTGCGCCGTATCATTCGACGTGCCGTACGCCATGGTTTTCAGTTGGGCCAGATAGAGCCGTTTTTTGCGGCCATGACGACACCGTTGGT
>CAYZLS010000256.1:2896-3625 GCA_964479355.1 uncultured Wenzhouxiangellaceae bacterium
CCTACCCATCTCTGACAAAACAGGAAGCGCATATAAAAGCCACCCTTGAAGATGAAGAGCGGCGGTTTGCACGAACCTTGGATAAGGGCATGGGCCTGTTGCAGAAGGTCGTGGACAAAGCCGCTGCGGGCAGCGGTAAAATTGACGGTGAAACGGCATTCATACTTTATGACACCTATGGGTTCCCGTTGGATTTAACTCAGGATATCGCGCGCGAAAATGCACTTGATGTTGATCTCGATGGCTTTGAGATTGAAATGGAGAAGCAAAGGAAGCGCGGCCGTGCTGCCGGCCAGTTTCAAGACAAAGGTCAAATTTCGGCAGAAGTTGTAAAGGCTTTAGCTGCGACCCGCTTTACCGGCTATGAAATGCTGGCAACGGATGCGGCTGTCATCGCCGGAATTCTGGTGGATGGTCACACAGCAGAGCAACTCTCGGCTGGTGATACAGCCGTCATAATCCTTGATGAGACCCCTTTTTATGCAGAATCCGGTGGCCAGGTAGGTGATACTGGTGTGATCAGCACGAAAACTGCAGAGTTTTTGGTTACAGACACGGTCAAGCTTGGCGGTACATTCTTTGGCCATGTGGGCCAACTGCGTAAGGGCTCACTCAAGTCAGGCCTCAAAGTTACGGCCAAAGTAGATGCTCACAGACGTCAGGGCATTGTTATTCATCATTCTGCCACGCATCTGATGCACCGGGCTCTACGTGACATTCTCGGCGACC
>CAYZLS010000257.1:0-3592 GCA_964479355.1 uncultured Wenzhouxiangellaceae bacterium
TAGCGATTAATAAAATCAGCCATGCCATGCATGACCTGGATCCTGTTTTCTGTGATTTTTGTCGACAGCATCTGTTTGGCGCATTGGCGCGGAGTATTGGTTATCAACAAGCCGTACTTTGGCAGACCATGTACATCTTCAAACAACCGCGCATCGGGGGTGAGGTTCGCTGGCATCAGGATGCCAGTTATCTGATTTCTGCAGCGCCCGGCGTGACGGGAATTTGGGTGGCCATCGAAGATGCCAACCGTGATAACGGTTGTCTATGGGTACAAGCTGGTGGTCACCGCTCACCCCTGCACGGGGTTTATGAGGTGGACTGGAGCCGTCATCAGGGTGACCTTACCGCGTTGGACGAAACACCCTAGCCAGACAGCAACGAAGCCATTGCCCTGGAGGTGACAGCAGGCAGTGCGGTGATTTTTCATGAGCGCATGCCACACTATGGTTCACAGAACCACTCAGACTTCTCACGCCACGCATTTACCCTGCATATCGCAGAGGCGGGTGCTACATGATCCGCTAATAACTGGTTGCAACGGGCGGGGCTTGATCCATTTGAGCTCCGGGGCTAGCCAGGCATTCTCAGCTTTAAGCGCGCAGTGCCACCTTCTCTTCCTGGCTTAGAAACGCCATATCTACAGCATTAATTTGTGCCTGGCGGATCTGGTCCGGGTTCGGGCCAGTTGCCGGAGCTGCCACCTCGTATTCGTGGCGCAAATTGATATTGCTGATCCTCGGGTCATCGGTGTTTAAGCAAATCTTAACCCTTTGCTCTACCAACGCTTTAACTGGATGTACACGGTAGCTCTCCACCGCGCTGATATGAAGGTTGGATGTAGGACGGGACTCAAGCCCAATGCGCTGCTCTGCGAGGTATTCGACCAATGCCGGATCTTCAATTGAGCGGAAACCATAGCCAATGCGTTCCGCCCCGAGATCGCGAATTGCCGACCATACGCTGTTTGCTCCAGTCGCTTCATCGGCATGAATGGTCACGTGCAAGTAGGCATCGCGGACCTGCTTAAAGTGCTCAATGAAAAGCTCCGCCGGGAAACCCGCTTCATCCCCGGCCAGATCGACCGCAATCAACCCATCGCGGCAGGCAAGTATTGCGTTGAGTTCCTTTTGACAGGTTTCGCCACCATAACTGCGGATTAATCTCCCAATGGCATTGGTGCGCACCCCGGTATCGCATTCAACAGCCTTAATTCCATCGACACAAGCCTCAACCACCTCCTGAGGATTGAGGCCATGGCGCTCGGCCATAAACTAGGGGCTGAACCTCAATTCAAGGTAGTCAATGCCTTCAGCTTTCGCATCTTCCACATTCTCGTAGGCTACCCGCCGGCAGGCTTCTGCATCAATCAGTATTTCAATCAAATAGCGAAAGCGGACAATAAATGCCATTAAACCGGGCGCATTATCATCGATGTGTACATGCGGTTTTAATCCTTCCACATCGGACGCCGGTAGCTCAACACCATGCTGCTCGGCCAGGTCGAGAATGGTCTGCAACCGGATACTGCCATCGAGATGACGGTGCAAATCACACAACGGCAGGGCCGGATCAATCATTGGGCCTGCTGCTCTTCTACCCACGCCTTGATGTTAGCTTCCAGTACACTCAAAGGTACTGCACCCTTACCCAGCACCTGGTCGTGGAATTCCCTAATTCCAAACTTGTCAGCCAGTTCATTGGTTGCCCAGGCACGCAGTTCCTTGATTTTCAATTCGCCGATTTTATAGGCCAGAGCCTGACCCGGCCAGACGATATAGCGGTCAATTTCAACCACTACATCATGTTCCTGTTTGCCGGCATTGTGCATGAAATAATCAATGGCCCGCTGCCGTGACCAACCCAGGTGGTGCATGCCAGTGTCAACAACCAGACGGATGGCACGCCACATTTCATAGGTTAATTGCCCGAATTTTGAATAAGGATCCTGGTAAAAACCCATCTCCTCACCCAGGCTCTCTGAATATAGCCCCCAGCCTTCAACAAAGGCTGTGTAGCCGCCAACACGCCGAAACCAGGGTACATCATCGAGTTCATCGGCAATCGACAATTGCAGGTGATGGCCGGGTACTGCTTCATGCAGGGTCAACGCTTCCATTTCCCATCGGGGACGCGTGTTCAGTGCATAGGTATTGGCAAAAAAATTACCGGCTCGCCCAGCCTTGACTGAACCACCCTGGTAATACGCGGTTGTCTGTGACTTTTCTGCGTATGACGGTATCTCTACCACGCCATAAGGCGTTCTGGGCAGGTGGCCAAACAGCTTCATCAGTTGTGAGTCAGCACGCTTGGCAATATCGCGGTATTCGCGCAGCAGATCCTCCTCGGAGCTGTGATAAAACTGCGGGTCGGTACGCAAAAACACCAGGAATTCTTCAAATGAACCGGCAAAGCCACTGGACTTGATGACTTCAACCATTTTTGCGCGAATACGTTTAACCTCTGCAAGACCAATCTTGTGGATCTGCTCAGGGGTTAATTCGGTGGTAGTGCGCCGCTTCACGTTATAGGAATACCAAGCCTCACCATTAGGCAACTCCCGCATGCCTATGGAGGTTCGTGTCGCCGGGATATATTCATATTCCATAAATGCCAGCAACTTCTCAAAAGCCGGTACTACTTTGTCACCAAAAGCTGCCAGAGCCTGCTTTTTGAGCGCTTTTTGCTGCAACGAATCCACATTTGCCGGAAACTTTCCGAACGCACCCAGCATCGGGCTGTTTTCAGGCTCGTCAACCAGTTGATTGCGAATTTGCTGAGGCACATCACGCAGGGTAATCGCAGGCGGTGTGAAGCCGGCTCCCATGCCCTTGCGCATTAAGGTAATGGCCTGCTCAACTACTTGTGGGACCTGCTCCAGACGGGCGACCATATTGGCGTAATCCCCGGCATTTTTAGGCCGGCTGATCGCCATCGTGCTGGCAATATCCTGCTGTACACCACCCATCTGATTAATCGGCATCAACTCCCCAGGAAATTGCTGGCCTTCGATATCCAGCTTCTGAGAATCGTATAACAGATCATAATTGACCTGTTCGGAGGCTGATAACGCATCCCGGTTGATGTTCGCCAGTGCTGCCAACAGATCTTTTTCATCCTGATCACGTTGCTTCCGGATCTTTTCTGACTGGTCCGTCCAGCGATCCTGGCCACGCGGGTCACCTAGATAGGTAGCAAATTCAGGAAAACTCAACATCGTGTACTCGTAGGTGATGTTGACCAGTTCGGCGAATCGTTCAGAATCACTAAGGCCAGTTTTACTACTCCCAAGCGACTCTACTCGCTTAGTCAGAATTTTTATTTCATCCTGATAATCTGCACTGATGAGCGGAGAAAAACTCAGGCACAGCAACACAATCCAGAGCATAATTTTTTTCATGGTGTGATTCATCTATGGGTTGACTGAAACAAGCAATAAGTGTGATGTAGCGTTTAACGTGCACCCCGCACTCGTTGTAACCGGGACATATTAACATTTGCCAGGGGGGCTGCGTCATAAAAAGCGTGAGTCTCAACGACGCAATGCTGGCTAATCTGAAATCTGACCTGTAGGATTGATCTTCCTGGTCAAAG
>CAYZLS010000258.1:0-2071 GCA_964479355.1 uncultured Wenzhouxiangellaceae bacterium
CCGCGGTGATGGTCCTGATACGAAACTCGTGCGCAGCCGCATTTGCAGCAAGTTTGCTTGCATACGGCCCAAGCAACCCCAAGCCAAGCAATCCGGTGAATTCACGTCTGGATAGTTTGCCCATCAATCACCCGCCTGCAGTGCATTGATCGAGGCTATGATGACTGTCGGGATTTCGCAGCTCTCTCCCCGCTGATAATCGTAATAGACAATCAACCCTTCTCCCTCTGCCGCCACTTGCTCGAGTCGGTAGCTGTATACCGTGTATTTCATGGTGAAGCGCTTGCGCCTGATGTCCTCAACCCTTGTAGCAATCTGGATGGTATCCGGATAGGTCAGAGGCACACGAAAGTCGCAACGGGTGGAGGCCAGGATGGGTCCGATTTGTTTCTCGTTTTTGTACTCGACAACTTTCATTTTTTCAAAGTACGCAATCCTGGCATCCTCGAAATATCGAAAATAAACCGCGTTGTTGATGTGCTGAAAAGCATCCATATCGCCCCAATTCAATTCCTGCGACAACACCAGTGGGTATTTCCCCTGCAAGCCTTCCATATTTCTCCTTCTTCCCGTATAACACCGAAAGTATCATGAAAATCATCTTGTTCGCCATTCCTGAGTGACCATAAAGCCTGCACAACACGGTTTAAAGCAATATGAGATGAAGACAACTACGGTTGTCTTCATGATTTTCTGTCTGTGTGCGGCCGGTGCCTTTGGGATCGAAGAGATGATTCCGCAGGCGGGACCAGGTCTCACGCTCGTCATGTTAATTGTGCTGCCCTTTTTGTGGAGCACTCCGATGGGCCTGGTAGCAGCAGAGCTCGGATCAGCCCTTCCACAAGAGGGTGGATATTACAAATGGGTGCAGCGTGCTTGCGGCGAGTTTTGGGGCTTTCAGGCCGGCTGGTGGCGGACGATCTCCGTCTACTTCGACAATACGCTATATGTCGTGCTGGCCGGTACCTATCTGGGTTCGGTCCTGGATCTAACAGGACTTGAAGAATATCTGTTCAAAGCCTCCATTGTTATCTTCTTCACTTATATCAATATCCGTGGCATCAAGGATGTGGGGGCGGTCAGCACCATCATCTCCATCCTGGTACTGGTAGCCTTTGCTCTGGTTGTCATCGTTGGTTTCGCGCAATGGCATACGAATCCATTTGTTCCGTTCATTCCGCCGGATCAATCCCTGCTGCAAAGCATCGGTTACGGTCTTGCCATAGGGATGTGGGTGTATTCAGGTTATGAATCGATGTCCACGGTAGCTGGGGAGCTCAAGGACCCGCAGGTGATTCCGAAAGCCACCATGATCACAGTTCCCCTGATCATGGCAGTTTACATATTGCCCACGATGGGCGGTCTTGCTTCCCTGGGGCGCTGGAGTGAATGGGCCTCTGAAGGCGGCCTGACTTATGGTGATGTCGTGACTCAGGTTGCACCGGCGCTTGGCCTATTCTTCGTATTCATTGCGATCATCTCCCAATTCTCGCTTTTCAATACCTATATTGCATCCGGTTCGAGAGGCTTTTTTGCGCTGGCCAGTGATGATCTGGCACCCCGAGCGCTGGTCAAGTGCAGCAAGGATCGAGGTGTTCCCTATGTAGCTGTACTGTCGCTGGGCATCTTTAGCCTGATCGTGTGCATGTTTCCATTCAGCATTATCGTGGTCGTGGATGTGATGCTGTTCATGTGCGCCTACGCATTGATCTTTATATCTGCCTGCATACTGCGCGTCAGGGAGGGAGATTTACACAGGCCCTTCAAAGTTCCGCTTGGAACAAAGGCCTTCATTGCGATGTGTATTCCTTCGTTCATCATCATTTTCATTGCCTTCTTCCTCAACGGGACAGACTATTTCGTGGGCGGCATGGCCGCCCTGATAACCGGGCCAATCATGTATTTTGTCTTCAAGAGAAAATATGGTGGCCTAGCGCAGACCGACCCGGTGAATTATCCGTTGAACCCGAGCACCGGGCTGGGCCTCGGCGACACCAGGAGGATGGCGTGGCTGTTCGGCGCAATGACGGTCATCGGGATTATTGCGACATTTTTCTTACCTTGGTATGAC
>CAYZLS010000258.1:2081-3582 GCA_964479355.1 uncultured Wenzhouxiangellaceae bacterium
CGAAACCTATAGCATCGAAGGGCTTTTCGATATCCTCATCAGTTGCGTTCGTTGGATGACCGCCGCTGCCGGTGCGCTCACCGTTATCCTGGTGCTCATTGCGAACAGGGTTGAACCTGAATGACACACCAACGGGCGTTAACTACCGAATGTAAATCCCAGCCATCATTGCGCGCAGAAAATCTCGTGCAATTTCTCAATCAAGCCGATTGCCTCAGTTTGGGCCAACGAATAGTAAATGGTCTGGCTTTCACGGCGGATCCTGACCAGTCCCTGGTCGCGTAATATCGCCAGGTGCTGCGACAAGGCCGATTGACTGAGGTCGATTCGCCGGTTTAGCTGGCCCACCGACACCTCGCCTTCGGCCAAAACACACATGACCATCAAACGACTTTCATTGGCCAGGATCTTGAGCAACTGTACTGCTTGCACAGCATTTTCTTGCATCTCAGCGAAATCGACGCTCTGACTAGCTGAGATAGGCTGAACACTGCTCATGGCATGGAGTTTACTTGCTGGTTTCTTCTATGACAATCATCCTGTAAACCCAATTTTTGAATCCTGATAAGGATCGGAACTATCGAGCTTTAGGTTGGTTTTCTGAGCAGGAATCGAAAAACACCACCTTCTTCACCGGACTCGACAAGTTCGTTGCTGGTGACACGGCAAAAGGCCTGAAAGTCTGCGACCGCGCCCGGGTCAGTCGCCAGTATTTCCAGCGTGCCGCCGCCGGGAATCGTCTTGAGGGCCTTCTTTGCTTTAAGAATGGGTAAAGGGCAATTCATGCCCTTCGCATCGAGCACTTGATCAGCCATGGCGCTTGTTTCCTAGGTGTGTTCTTGAGTTTTTCTGAGGGCATTAGATGAAAATATTAATATGACTCTGAGTTGCCACTTCAATATAAGTTGCAGCTCCGCCCAACTCAGGCCCCTCAATCATGTCATCCAGAGAATATTCGAACAGGTCCATTGTCATCTGGCAGGCAATCAGCCGGACATCCGATTCCACGGCCATCTCCCTAAGGCCCTGGATGCTTGCAACGCCTTTCTTTTTCATCAGGTTTTTCATCATCTTGGAAGCCGCTAGGTCAATCCCCGGAATGGCCGATACGATATTCGGCATGCCCATGTGACCACCCAGCACCGGCATCTTCATGGCGGGATTTCCCAGCGAGGAAAGCTTGAGATCAAGATCCTTAAGCAGTAGGGGTAAACCATAAAAGGTGAAGAACATGGCGACCTCGAGCCCCATTGCCGCGGCAGTAGTAGCGAGGATAAAGGGCGGATAAGCCCAATCAAGGCTACCCTTGGTGACAATGATCGACATTGTGAAAGGGTTGATTCCGGGTGCCGTTTCCGGCTGTATATTTACATATTCTGCTTGTGTATTCATTCTGATAACCACGCTTTATTGCCGACGAGCGAATCCTGAGTATATAGAAATTACCACTAGTGTCCCAACGTTACCGACTTAAACTTTCACAAGCAACTGAATACACACA
>CAYZLS010000259.1:0-3557 GCA_964479355.1 uncultured Wenzhouxiangellaceae bacterium
AGTACCATCGGGCTCGAAATCCACCTTGCGGAACGGCGTTGTTGCAAAAGCGGCCTTCGAGTGACACAGTCTCACTGGCCGGCGCCTCTGCAAAGCGCGTCCTTTTCAGTTGGGGAATACGGAATACCAGACGTTTGTAATAGCGTTCGAAAAACAACCTTAACCACAAACTGGAGTAGCGGAACAAACGACGGATTTCCTCATTAAAGCTTCTGCCTTTCATCGATATATTTTAACCCACCATTTACCTGCAGGAATCAGAGCTTGTCGAACAGTTCGATGTAGGACGCAGCAATCGCCTTCCAGTCCAGCCCCATGGCCAATTGGTGACCGGAGCCCGCAATGGCTGCCGCCAGAGATGATTCAGCCCTCAATCGCACCACGGCCTGCACCATTTCATCCCAATCATCGATGATAAGCGCCTGCTCACCATTGACCACAGGGATGCCTTCAATGCCCTTGGAAGTACTGATAACGGGAAGCTTGGCGGCAAAATAATCGATGATTTTCATGCGCGTGCCACCACCTTCAAGCAAGGGCACAACCGCCAGGTCCGCTGCTTTGAGCCACGGGGCAATGTTTTCCACGCTGCCGGTCAGGTGGATCCGCGGATGAGGACTGACTGCAGGGGATTCTCTGCCCACCGCCAGCACATGACAAGGGTGCCCCAGGCGGTCCAGGCGCGGCAACAGTTCATCTGCAAACACCTGCAGGGCTTCGAGGTTTGGCCCATAAGAAAATGTACCGTGGTAGACCAATAACGTTGCCTCTGGCTCAATGCCAAATTGCTCGCGCACCGTGTCGAGTGCGGATTGCTTAAAGCCTTCAAGATCCACCCCGTGGGGTATGGTGTGAAGCCGTCGCAGTTTGGCCCCATCCTGGGCAAGCTGCTGCCGGTCGTTGTCAGACACGCATATCACCGCTGCACACTGGTTACATAAATCGATTTCAATGGCCCGGTAACGCCGGTATTGCTCCTGCGTGAGTTCCGGCACCTGTGCCTTGATCCGCTGATACTCAACATTATGCTGAACCAGCACCACGTGCGCCTTGAGAACCCGCCCGGCAGGCAGGCATGGCCGCACGTAAGCAGGAAACTCAGCCTGCAGAACACTGGCTTCAACCTGCTTACCAGCGTATAGGGTTCGCCAGAAAAAGCTGCTGTCGGTCAGCGGTAAATACAGGAAGGCATCGCTTTGCGGGATATCTTTGCTGTAATGCAATAATTTTGAGACCAGCCCAGGCCAGGACAACATGCGAATCCACACAGGTATGCGGCGCCTTTTAAGCTCACCGTTATCAACGCTCCACCAGTAACGCCGGTCATCGGTCACCAATGCGACAGGGCGGCCATTTTTTGATATGCCCCGCGCGGTTTCAATAATCTTTACAGCAGCACCGTGATCGGCAGGGAACAAGTCTCCACGGGAGACGAGCACGACGCCATCTGCAGGGCGAGCTGCAAATATTTTTCTCTGCAATTGAAAAATAAATCCGCCAAGCGGATAACGCCGCAAATCAAACATACGTTGCAAGCGCTGCGGCCAAGGTGGGACTGCCAATTCCGGCACAGCCGGCGGCTGTGGTTCAAATCTTTGCGCCTTATGCGGGTCTTGCAGCCATTCCACCAGCGTCGCGCAGGCAGTATCAGGATGCAATTCTTCGCTGACCAGGCGGTCGGTGTTTTTCGACTTTTGCCGCCAGCAATCCGGGTCACTGAAGATTTGCTGTAATAGCTCCGGAAGTTCTGCTGGGTCGTCTACCAGCCAACCCGCATCGTAGTGCTTAACGCTGGCTGCGATGGGCAGATACGAATTGATAATCAGGGGCAGGCCATGGCGCAGATACTCCAAAGACCGGAACGACTGACTAATCTTCCTTTCTACATTTTCATCTGCCAACTCAAGCCCGATGTGAGCATTCTCTAGCAACCACGAACTGTACTCACCGTACGGTTTCAGAGGTTTGTCCGCAGAGCTTGGCGGAGCGGCTTCTTCTTTGGTATCGTGTAATTGATAGCTGCCTCCAAAATGGTGCAGGTGCATGCTCGCACCCATTTCAGTTTGCAGCTTATCCAGCACGCTGCGATATCGTGCCGACTCACGCCATGGCCAGTTAACACCACCGGAAACCAGCATCCAGCCATCTTTGCGAGGGTCCGACCGGGGCTCGCCGACGATTTCGCCTGCCAACGGCACTACCGCAATACCGGACTCAGAGCGCAAATCTATACCGCTTTCGAGTAAAAGCAACAACAACAGGTTTTTTTGTGCCTCGTTGCCGGTGAGCAACAGATCTGCCTTGGTGATGTTGACCTTCAAACGATGCAGGTTACGATGCACCTGGCCGGGATTCTCGTAAAGGTCTTCCAGCGGGCGTGGCGCGATAAAATCGACGATGACGGGTTTGGGGAATTCGAAAGGAAAAAAATCGAGTAATTCCCAATAATTCAGCAGTACCACATCCGGCTGATACCGTTGCAACAGGTCACACAAGCGGTCGCGCGATTGAAACGTCCGCCCCTTTTCGGCTACCTGTCCAAGATTCTGCCAAATCTGCTGGATTTCATGCCCGGCCCGCATAAGGCTGCCACTGAGCTGCACGGTGCGCAGGGCGTTGCCCATTACCACACGGTTGGAATCCAGCGGTGGCTCCTGCGTGATTAGCAGAATTTTCATATGGCTTCCGCCTTGGGTCGGCTGCGTAGGCAGGAAGTATAAACTATCTTTTTGAAAATTCCGGAAGCAATACCTGACTTAGAGACCGCCTGATTTACAGGTTTTGAGGTGGGTATTCCCTAGGGGGCGTTCTCACACACCAGGTTGTGCTGTTACACCTGAAAATACGCCAGGCACGGCGTGAGGTGAGAGGTTTGGTAACTCCAAATGAACAACGAACAACGCAGATGGCGTTTTTTCAGGCGCAACCCGGTGTGTGGGAACGCCCCCAGTGCATGGCAACCCTTATATCAAGTAAATGATTAGCCTATAAGCGTGGACTTTGGCGGACAGGGCTTTTATTCTACTCAGTAATGCCGGTTCGGATTTTTCCATGACAAAAATGGCACATCACGACCTGTTTCACATTATCGATGCACGGCCGTTTGACCGACTGTTACTGGACGAACTGGTTGAGCTGACCTCGTTAGCAAGAGCCATGGGGCAAAGCAAAGAGGGTTCAGCTTTTCTAAGCGGGTTACTACAGCATAAACGCGCCATGCTCTACTTTACCCAACCCTCGACACGGACTTTTCTGTCTTTTAACAACGCCTGTCAAATTCTCGGCATCGGGACCAGCGAAATCCGCGACCGATCGATCTCATCGGAGGTCAAAGGAGAGACATTCGAAGACAGCATCCGGACTTTCAGCTCCTATGTTGATGTCATTATCATGCGAACTCCGGGGGATGGCCGTGCAGATAAAGCAGCACAACTGATGGACTCTATCCCGCGAAGAATTCCCATCATCAACGCGGGCAGTGGCAAAGACCAGCACCCCACCCAGGCCCTGCTCGACGTCTACACACTGCAGCGCAGTTTTGCTGATCGTGGCGGCAT
>CAYZLS010000260.1:0-3543 GCA_964479355.1 uncultured Wenzhouxiangellaceae bacterium
CTGACCGATGTTACGGATATGCTGTCCTAGGTTTTCACAACCTGCCCGTACCGCCTCAACGTTTTCCTCTACCAAGGTTGTCTTATCAACACCACCATGCATCTTTAGCGCTCTGGTGGTCGCTACCAGCACGACTGCATCGGGGTGCAGGCCTGCTTTGCGACATTTGATATTGAAGAATTTTTCAGCTCCGAGATCGGCTCCAAAACCGGCTTCGGTGATGACATAGTCAGCAAGTTTCAGGGCGGTTTTTGTAGCTATAACAGAATTACAGCCATGGGCGATATTGGCAAATGGGCCACCATGCATTAACGCCGGGTTATTCTCCAGCGTTTGTACTAGGTTGGGTTGAAATGCATCACGCAGCAGTGCCATCATCGCACCTTCGGCCTTGAGTTGTTTTACCGTGACCGGTTTACGCTTACGAGTATAGCCAATCACGATATTACTAATTCTCTGCCTAAGATTCTCGAGACTGTTTGCCAGGCAAAATATCGCCATAATCTCCGACGCCACAGTGATATCAAAACCCGCCTGCCTTGGGATGCCGTTGAAGGGACCTCCAAGGCCAGTTGTGATATCCCTTAGGGCGCGGTCATTCATATCAACCACCCGCCGCCAGATGATGCGCCGCGGGTCGATGTCGAATTGATTTTCCCAGTGGATATGATTGTCAATGATCGCACTGAGCAGGTTGTGCGCAGCACCGATAGCGTGAAAGTCGCCGGTAAAATGCAGGTTAATGTCGGTCATTGGTACGACCTGGGCGTAACCACCGCCGGCAGCGCCGCCTTTCATGCCAAAGCAGGGTCCTAGGCTGGGTTCACGTAAACAGATGAGCGTTTTCTTACCCAATTTGCAAAGACCGTCTCCGAGTCCGACGGTGGTCGTAGTCTTGCCCTCACCGGCGGGTGTTGGAGAAATGGCAGTGACCAATATGAGTTTGCCGTCTGGCTTGTCATTGATCGCCTCAACAAAGTCATAGCCAATCTTCGCTTTGTCATGGCCATAGGGAATGAGGTCATCATCAGGTATGCCTAATCCTGCCGCTATTTCAGTGATAGGTTTCTTACTCGCAGCCTGAGCGATATCTATATCAGAAGGTATGTTTGTCATAGGTGAACGCTTGCTTGCGGTGAATTGAGTGGCGGAATAATCTGCCGGTTTGTTTGGTGCGTTGTAGTCTAGCAGCACCCTTGTGCAGTACAACTACTAATATCATGCCAAAACAAGTATCATGTCACCGTTAATGGGGTTAAAACCACGATTGTGTGGGGTGAAATAGAGATTAGTGTCGTTTTTGACCCGACATATGTCGCACATGTAAATGCAGTCTGGTCATTTCTGACACAAACTCACTTGTAGGAAGCATCAACAAGCTAGGGCTTTCTTGCAGATAATTCTTACAGTGGGCAGGGCCGTCATGGGTGCCAGACAGCGACGTAGAAAAGAGGGCGGGCGCAGTGCGAAACGCGTCAGCCGACAACACGCATCAGCGAGTGTGGCCGCTTACATTGAACGCAAGATACCCTATTTTGAACTACTCGATGAAGCCGCTCTGGAGTTGCTCGAGTACAACGCAGATACCGTACTCGAAGAAACCGGCATTGAGTTTAGGGATTTTCCTCAGGCTCTGGATTTGTTCAGGTCAGCAGGTGCAAAAGTGGAGGGTGAACGGGTCCGGTTTCCGCGTGGGATGTGCCGGACCATCGTGCAGAATTCGGCCCCGACGGAGTTTATGCAACATGCCAGAAACCCTGCGCTTAGTGTAATTATCGGTAGTAAGCGTACCGTTTTGGCACCGGCCTATGGCTCACCATTTGTACGTGATCTGGACCAGGGCCGGCGTTATGCAACCCTTGCAGACTTCCGGAATTTCGTCAAGCTGGCTTACCTGAGCCCCGGTCTCCACCACTCGGGCGGAACAGTGTGCGAGCCAATAGATATTCCGGTCAATAAGCGGCATTTCGACATGGTGTACAGCCACATCAAGTATAGCGACAAACCCTTTATGGGCTCCGTCACCCACCCTGAGCGGGCCCAGGATACGGTTGATATGGCAAAACTGGTGTTTGGCGAGGCGTTTGTCGAGAACAATACGGTGATTATGAGCCTGATCAATGCAAATTCGCCCCTAGCCTTTGATGCGACCATGCTGGGGGCCGCGACGATCTATGCCCGGCATAATCAGGCAACAGTGATTTTGCCATTTGTTCTGGCTGGCGCGATGTCGCCGGTAACAGTTGCGGGCACAGTGACTCAACTCCTGGCCGAGGCGCTGGCAGGTATGGCCTACATACAGCTGGTCAAGCCAGGTGCGCCGGTGGTTTTTGGCACTTTTGGTGCTGCCGTTTCGATGCAATCGGGTACACCGATATTCGGCACGCCGGAACCTACACTTATTCTGTATGCAGCGGCTGCGTTGGCACGACGCTTGGGTGTCCCCTTTCGTAGCGGTGGTGGGCTTTGTGGTTCCAAGATAGCGGACGCTCAGGCTGCGTATGAATCGGCCAACACCTTACAGGCAGCGGCCCTGGCCGGGGTGAATTTCATGCTACATACTGCCGGCTGGTTGGAAGGCGGTCTGGTTATGGGTTATGAGAAATTTGTGATGGATGCCGATCAGGCCAACATGCTGGGCGTACTGCTCGGCGGTATTGATACGACCGAAAATGGTCAAGCAATGGACGCTATCTATGAGGTTGGACCCGGCTCTCATTTCCTGGGCGCGGCCCACACGCAAGCAAACTTTGAAACAGCTTTTTACCACTCGCCACTGGCGGATAATAATAGCTGTGAGCAGTGGGAGGAAGACGGCTCGCTGGATATGATGCAACGTGCCAATTTGATTTGGAAGTCTATGCTCAAAGAATACGAGCCGCCGGCATTAAAGCCCTCAGTCGATGCGGCCCTGATTGATTTCATCAAGTGTCGCAAAGCATCGTTTGCAGATCGGGACTATTAAGTCGAGCCTATTAAGTCGAGATTATTAAATGGACAGAGAAACAGAAATAGTTGACGAACTTGACGACGAGGAATTCATCCTCTCCGAGTTAAATGACGAGGAGCTCGTCGAGCAGATGCACGACGATCTCTATGATGGCCTCAAAGAAGAGATTGAAGAGGGGACCAACATCTTACTGGCACGTAACTGGTCTGCCGAGAATGTTCTGAATAAGGCACTGGTGGGGGGGATGCAGATCGTCGGTGTAGATTTTCGTGATGGAATTCTATTTGTACCCGAAGTTCTGCTGGCAGCCAATGCCATGAAGGGTGGTATGGCGATATTAAAACCGCTGCTGGCAGAGAGTGGTGTGAAGCCAATTGGTAAGATGGTCATCGGCACCGTCAAAGGCGATATCCACGATATCGGCAAGAACCTCGTGTCCATGATGATGGAAGGGGCCGGTTTTGAGGTGATCGATCTCGGTATTAATAATTCAGTGGCAGATTATTTTGCGGCGCTTGCTGAGTACCAGCCGGATATTCTGGGCATGTCCGCTTTGCTGACCACGACAATGCCCTATATGAAAGTGGTGGTTG
>CAYZLS010000261.1:0-3543 GCA_964479355.1 uncultured Wenzhouxiangellaceae bacterium
AGATGGGAAACGATATGCAACTGAATCTATTCGAGCTTTAACCGGACACTAGTGGGATCAGGTATTGACTAAAGCTTTGGGTGTGACAGCGGCGGGGCATAAGGAAACCGCGAAGGCTGCAAAGCTATTGCTCGAAGCCGGTGGTAACGCCTTTGATGCGGCCCTGGGTGCCATGTGTACCGCCTGCGTTTGTGAGCCCATGCTCGCCAGCCTCGGTGGCGGCGGGTTTTTACTTACCCAACCTGCGGCAGGGGAGGCACAGGTATTCGACTTTTTCACGCAGACACCTGCCGCGGCAGAAAATGAGCTGGATTTTTATCCCATTGACGCCGACTTTGGTACAGCCACGCAGAAATTCCATATTGGCATGGGCTCTATCGCGGTGCCGGGCGTGGTGGCTGGGCTATTCGCCATCCACGCGGCCTGTTGCACTCTGCCGTTGCAAATAATTATTGAACCGGCAGTGCAACTGGCACGTGACGGTGTGCGGGTCAATGCATTACAAAGATATCTAAGCGAGGTATTGGAACCTATCATCAAGGCGACACCGACAGCTCTGGCGCTGGCCTCAGCAGTCAATGCGCCCGGCCGTCTGGCCGAAATTGGAGAATGGATCGCCAATCCGGATCTGGCTGACACCTTCGAAGCACTGGTCAGCCATGGGCCTGACTGGTTTTATCGGGGTGAACCGGCACAGCAGTTGGTGCGTGATTGTACCGGCCATGGCGGCCTGATCAGTGCCGCCGACCTGAATGCTTACCAGGTGATCCAGCGCCAACCGGTTACCCAGGCAGCTTATGGCGCTAGGATCAGTGTCAATAGCCCACCCTCGCCGGGTGGCTGCCTGATAGCATTTGCCTTGTCATTGTTGGATAAAACCCGCTCCGGGCGTCCCCAATGGGGCAGTTCCAAGCATACTATGGCACTGGCCCGTGTGATGCAGGCTACTGATCTGGTCCGCTCTGGTTATGGCCATGGCCTGGAAGCGGGACTGAATGCTGCAGAGCTGGAAGAAATTTTGGCTCCGGAGCACCTTGAGCATTGGCATGAGAGCTTACAAACCGGGGCCGTGATTGCCCGTGGCACGACCCATATCAGCGTGGCAGATGCGGCCGGAAATCTCGCCAGCCTGACGCTCTCCAACGGTGAAGGATCATCCTATGTGCTGCCAGGTAGCGGCATCATGCTGAACAATATGTTGGGAGAGCAGGATTTGCATCCCAACGGCTTCCACCGCCTGCCACCCGGTACTCGGCTGGCGTCCATGATGACACCTGCCATTGTACGCATGCCGGACGGTGGACAGATCGCACTGGGCTCAGGCGGCTCGAATAGAATCCGTAGTGCAATTTTGCAGGTTTTGTGCAATTTACTGGGGTACGGCATGGACCTGGAACAGGCGGTGACTTCTCCGCGCTTACATCTCGAAGGCGGACGGCTGAATATGGAGGCCGGATTTTCCGTTGGTGCGCTGGAATCTCTGGAGGCGGGCTGGCCGGGGGTGGAACAATGGCCACAAGCTAATCTTTTCTTTGGCGGTGTACATGCAGTGGAACGTACGGCACAAGGAGCATTTCACGCTGCCGGTGATCCACGCAGGGGAGGCGCGATATCAATGGCTGGTTTTCTTTGCAAGGATCAGGGTTAAAGGGTTAAAATACGCGGCTACGCCCAATAAGGGCTCAATTATAAACCGGAGTAACAATGCCCAGCGTAAAAGTTCGCGAAAACGAGCCGTTTGAATATGCACTGCGTCGCTTCAAGCGATCCTGTGAAAAGGCCGGTGTACTGGCGGAAACGCGTCGCCGTGAGTATTACGAAAAACCTACCCAGGAACGTAAACGCAAATCTGCAGCAGCAGTAAAGCGTAACCTGCGTCGTCTGGCACGGGAAACCATCCGCCGCACCCGCATGTATTGATTTTTCTTTTTTGTGGGGTTCATTGCTGTGGGGATTATTGATTGATTGTTTCCATGACCTTGAAGAGCCAAATTCAGAAAGATATTGAAGTCGCAATGCGTGCGCGTGATCAAAAACGTTTGACTGCGCTGCGTCTGATCACGGCTGCAGTTAAGCAGATTGAAGTAGATAAACGAGTTGAGCTGGACGACCAGGCCATCCTTGGCGTGCTCGATAAAATGAGCAAACAACGCCGGGAATCCCTTGAGCTGTACCAATCAGCAGGCCGGGACGACCTAGCTGCCCAGGAGCAGTACGAGCTTGATTTGATTGTCGCCCACCTACCCGAAGCATTGAGTGATGCTGAAGTCGCCACGCTGATCGAGCAGGCTGTGGCTGAAACGGGTGCCAGTAGTATCCGTGACATGGGTGCGGTGATAAACAAGCTAAGAGGGGCGGTACAGGGCCGCGCGGATATGAAAGCGGTCAGCCAGGCCGTAAAAACACAGCTCGGCGCCTGACATGCGTTTGGCCGCTGGCCCGTTTGTTCAACCCCAAAACCCATGAGTGGCCGTCTGCCCGATTCTTTTATCGAAGAAGTGCTGGCGCGCAGTGATATCGTGGAATGGATTGAACGACGTGTTCCGTTAAAACGTGCCGGCAGCGAATTTCAGGCGCGCTGTCCCTTTCATGAAGAAAACACCCCTTCGTTTACCATCAGCCCCAAAAAACAGTTTTATCACTGCTTTGGTTGTGGCGCTCATGGGTCCGTTATCGGATTTTTAATGCAATATGAAGGGCTGGAATTTCTGGATGCAGTTGAAGAACTGGCGCGTGCGGCCGGCCTGAAAGTACCCTCTGTAGGTAACCGCACACCAGCACCGGAAACCGGTTTGTTTGACCTTTTGGCTGCGTGCGCCAAATTTTTTCGTGCCCAATTAAAAACCCATGCTCCGGCCATTGACTACCTCAGGGGGCGTGGCTTGAGTGCTGAAGTCTGCCAGGATTTTGAAATTGGTTACGCGCCTGCCGGTTGGGAGCAGCTCAAAAACAAGCTGGGTAACGATGCACGCAAGCTGGCTCAGCTAAAACAGGCCGGTATGCTCAGCGAAGGGAAAAACGGCACTTACGACAAGTTCCGTGACCGCATCATGTTCCCGATTCACGACCGTCGCGGCCGGGTGATTGCTTTTGGTGGACGTGCGCTTACAGATGACGGCCCGAAATACCTGAATTCCCCGGAAACTGAACTCTACTATAAGGGTCGGGAGCTATACGGCCTGTATCTTGCCCGCCGCAATGCCGGGCGTAAAGACGATATCATCGTAGTGGAAGGTTACATGGACGTGGTCGCCCTGGCCCAATATGGCTTCAAGAACGTGGTCGCAACATCCGGTACTGCGATTACATCCATGCAAGTGGAAATGCTGTTTCGAGCTGCAGATTCGGTGGTGTTTTGTTTTGATGGTGACACGGCAGGCCGCAAAGCTGCCTGGCGGGCATTAGAAGCCGCTTTGCCCAAAATGCGGGAGGGTCTGCAGGCTAGGTTCTTGTTCTTGCCAGAGTCGGAAGACCCGGACAGTATGGTGCGTAAACACGGCCAGGAGGTCTTCAGCGAGCACTTAAAAAGTGCCGGTGGGTTGT
>CAYZLS010000262.1:0-3532 GCA_964479355.1 uncultured Wenzhouxiangellaceae bacterium
GGGGTTTTGCTTTTCTCGAAGTGATTTCGCCCTGTATTACGTTCAATGATAATTTTCCTTCTTGGCGGGAAAAGCTGGTCAACGTAGATATGGATGACAGCTATGACCCTGAAGACAGGGCGGCGGCGATAGGCAGTTATGCCCGGCTGGTTGCCGGAGGAAAGGTTCCATCAGGCTTGATCTACGAGGGCGATGCCAGTACCTTCGAGGAAGCCACTGGCGTTACGGCTGAAAACTCGCCGGCTTTCCAGGATATATCGGTAGCCGCCCATATCGACGGTTACCGCAAGCACATGGGGATGTACGCCATGTAGGGAGCAGGCCGCTTCCGGTTCGATGACCGGTATGCGATACCTGTTAACACAAGGAGCCGCGTTGGCTCCTCAACGATTTATATAGTTCGCCTCAGGGCCTGGTGAAGAACTCGCAGGTCATAGGCAGGGACGCTGGAGCGATTAGTGATGACCGGACTGGCTAGTATTCATGACTAAGCGCCTTGATATTCTCGCACCCGAAAACTTCTCCCTGGTCGAGCCAGGCGATAATCTCCCGGCGCTGATTCTCAATTCACTAAAGCAGGAAGGTATGCACTCCAACCCGGTGACGTGCTGGTCCTGGCGCAGAAAATCGTATCCAAATCTGCTCGCGCAGCATTGCCTGCGTTTTGCCGCCATACTTGGTGGTTTTAACTGAGATACAAGAGAGAATCCTATGTGGACTGTACTTCCCCTGAAAGCCCTGAGCCCTGTTAAATCCCGTCTTGCCGGCGTGCTCACACCCGGACAACGGGAAGGCTTGATGGAAGCTATGATCAAGGACGTACTGGCGGCCTTGCAGGCCTGTCCGGCGGTCGAAGGCGTGCTGCTAGTCAGCAGGGATCGCGATGCCCCGGCGCTGGCGGCTGCGTACGGTGCGCAAGTGCTGAACCTAGAAAAGGATGAAGGCCTCAACAGCGCTGTGCAGGCCGCTGCGGATTTCCTTGCGGAAAAAGGCGTCAAGCGGACCCTAGTCCTGCACGGAGACATACCCCTGGTCCGACCAGAAGACCTGGCCCGGATGATCGAAGAATGCGCAGGCAGTGATCTGGGCCTGTTGCCCTGTCGACGCAGCCAGGGTACGAAGGCATTGTTAACTTCACTTCCGGTGCAAATTCCATTCCGCTACGGTACTGGCAGCTACCAGCGACACCTGGAAGCTGCGCGCAAGTGGGGTCTGGATGTAAAAACCATTGATCTTCCGGAATTGGCCCTGGATATCAACACGCCTGAAGACCTGTTCGCACTTTGCAGGCGTTATCTTGAATCCGGAAAGTGGCGAAACAGTCATACCTATAGATTCCTGGAAGACCTGGAATTGTTACACGATACCGGGAAGGTCCTGGATGACGCTATGGGCGGCGCGATGCCTGGCGCGGGGCAGGCCCGTGCGCTCTCGCTGGTGACGGATACGCAGACCCTGGTTTCCACGGCTGCCACATTGAGGGACCGTGCGCACGGCAATCTCATCTCTTATTCACGCAAGGTGTTTATCCCCCTGACCCGTTTGTGTCGGGATGTTTGCCATTACTGCACATTTGCCAAGGTTCCGAAGCTCGTGGGCAAGCCGTTCATGAGCGTGGAAGAAGCGCTGGAAATGGCGCGCAAAGGCGCGCAGCTCGGTTGCAGGGAAGCCTTGCTTACCCTGGGAGAAAAGCCTGAGCTTCGCTATCGTGCCGCGCGGGAAGCCTTGGCTGAACTTGGCTTTGAAACCACGTTGGAATACGTGGCGCATGTGGCGCAAGCCATCTTTGAAGAAACCGGCCTTCTGCCACACGTCAATGCAGGATGCATGGATGCTGATGAAATTGCCATGCTGCGGAAATTTTCACCATCCATGGGCATCATGCTTGAGTCTTCGTCGGAAAGACTGTGCAAAAAGGGCATGCCCCATCACGGTTCGCCGGACAAGATTCCGCAACGCCGGCTCGAAACCATTGCGCTTGCTGGTCAGGCAAAAGTGCCTTTTACATCGGGCATCCTGATCGGTATCGGTGAAACGCGCCTGGAGCGTATCGAGTCGCTACTGGCACTTCGTAAACTTCATGAAGAGCATGGTCACATCCAGGAAGTGATCATCCAGAATTTCCGCGCCAAGCCCGACACCCTGATGGCTGATGCAAAGGAGCCCGATCAGCAAGACCTGTGCTGGACCATCGCAGTGGCGAGAATTATTTTCGGTGCACAGATGAATATCCAGGCACCGCCCAACCTGGTACCGGAGTCACTCGAGCCGGTTATCGAAGCGGGCATCAACGACCTGGGTGGAATTTCGCCCCTGACCCCGGATTACGTCAACCCGGAAGCACCCTGGCCGCACCTGAAACAGCTTGAATCACAACTTTCAGACGTTGGCAGGCATTTACTGCAACGTTTGACGCTCTACCCTGAATATGTGCGGGACGCCAGGATTTGGGTAGCACCCGAAGGTTTGCCGCAGGTCTTGCGCTTGGCTGACGGCGAAGGTTTTGCGCGGGAAGATGACTGGTTATCTGGTATCAGCGAGGATGCGCCCAAAGAATTGTTGGCGCGCATTCATCAGCCTGGGTGCCATTCGCGCAGGCTTTCCGCTGTCACTACCCTAGTGCAGCGCTGCCAAGCGAGTCGCGTGGAGTCGCTGAGCGCTGCTGAAATCGGCCGCCTGTTTACAGCCAGGGGAGAGGATTTCAGCGCGGTTTGCCGGGCTGCGGATCGTTTGCGGGCGGAAGTGCATGGTAACGCCGTCAGTTTCGTCAGCAACCGGAACATCAACTACACTAACATTTGCTATTTCAAGTGCAAGTTCTGTGCATTTTCCAAGGGCAAGGTTGCTGAAGATCTGCGGGATAAGCCGTACAACCTAGGACTGGATGAGATCCAGCGCCGCACCATCGAGGCACGGAATTTCGGCGCGACGGAAGTGTGTCTGCAAGGTGGGATACATCCAGAATACACCGGACAACATTACATTGACATCTGTCGCGCGATTAAAGCGGTTGTGCCGGATATGCATATCCATGCCTTTTCGCCCCTGGAGGTTTGGCAGGGCGCCGAGACACTGGGCGTTTCACTGAGTGCCTTCCTGGAAGAGTTGCGCAAGGCAGGCCTGGGTTCATTGCCAGGTACTGCCGCCGAGATTCTCCACGACGATGTGCGCCAGGAACTGTGTGCGGACAAAATCAACACCGGGCAGTGGCTGGAAGTGATGGAAACCGCACACAAAGTGGGCCTGAATTCCACCGCCACGATCATGTTCGGCCACGTGGACCGGTATGAGCACTGGGCGCATCACCTGGTTGCAATGCGCGACCTGCAGGTACGCACCGGCGGGTTTACCGAATTTGTTCCCTTACCTTTTGTGGTACAGATGGCGCCAATCTATCGGCGTGGTCAGTCACGACGCGGACCGACATTTCGCGAGGTCGTGCTGATGCATGCGGTAGCGCGCCTGGTATTGCATCCGTACATCACCAATATCCAGGCATCCTGGGTCAAAATGGGCCTGGAAGGTATGCAGG
>CAYZLS010000263.1:0-3500 GCA_964479355.1 uncultured Wenzhouxiangellaceae bacterium
GAAATATTTGGTCTTTACTTCAAGGCAGTCCGGAGACCCCACACGAGTTCTTATATTTCTTTGACAATGAGGACATTGCCGCGGTGCGCACTCAGCGCTGGAGATTGGTTGTGCGCGCTTACTACCGCAGAAATCTGGCAGCGTTCGATACGTTTCAGGAAGTGCTTGGATTCAGCAACCCACTTTTATTTGACATGACGACACCCCATCCCGAACGTTACAGTCAGGCCCGAGACAATCCAGACGCACTTGCTACCCTGGAAGCCTATCTTAGCCGGGGTCGTAGTGAGTTCCAGGCACTGCGCACACGGCCTGCGCCCAGAACCGTGCCTTAATTCGCATATTGCATACGTTATAGCACCTCTCACTCGTTTGAATACTTCAATCCAAATTGGCTTCGAATATGGTCCATAGTGCGCATAATCTCCAATGTTTCATCAAGTGGCATGATCCCACTTTCCGTTTTCCCCTCCCTGAGACAGCGGCCAACTTCCATGGCTTCAAATTGATAACCATTTGCCTTAAAGGGTAGTTCGATGACTTCCTCTTTTCCATCTGTCGTAACGGTTAATTTACCGGGACAGAAAATGGGTGCATGGGCGTAAATCTTGCCTTTGTCACCTATTAAGGTTAAGTCGGGTGAGGACTTGCCGCGAAGAGAAACATAAAGGTTTGCCAGTGCCCCATTGCCATGTTCCAGTAGAATTGCATCGTGTTCATCAACTCCGGTTTTCCCCAGTTGTCCCGTGGCCAGGATTTTGTCTGGTGCCCCGAATACCATGGACGCCATTGATACAAGATAGACACCGGCATCCAATAGCACGCCACCGCCAAGTTCATAATTAAACAAATAAAATTCCGGATCAAATTCAGGTATAAAGGCGCCGCCGGCAAGCATCAGCTGGACGTTCCCAATGACTTGATTGTCCAGTAGTTCCCTAAGCTTGACGACGGCCGGGATATAACGGGTCCACATGGCCTCCATAAGAAAAGCATTCTTGCTCCGGGCCAGATTAATAACCATTTCAGCTTCTTGGGCATTTATCGTGAATGGTTTTTCACACAATACGGCCTTATCGTTTTCCAGGCTTAATATGGCGATGTCCTTATGTGAGTTATGCGGCGTAGCGATGTAGATGACATCTACATTCTCGTCTTTTGCCACGCTCACATATCCTTCGTGAATATTTGGAACATTGAATCTTGCAGCGAACCTGGCCGCAGAGCCCTTTGTTCGTGACCCAACTGCCACAAGCTCTGCATCGTTCACTTCTTTTAATCCCATGGCAAAGTCACCGGCCATCCTGCCAGTGCCCAATATTCCCCAACGAATTTTGTCGCTCATTATCGGTATCCTCAATCAGGTAACGGAGAAACCACCGTCAGCGATAATCGCCTGACCGGTAATAAAAGAAGATTTATCGCTTGCAAGAAAGTACATGATATTGGCGATTTCCTCTGGCTCTGCAGCCCGGTCAAGCAATCCATAGCCCTTGGTCATTTTCCTCAGTTGTTCAACATCAATCCCTTTTTCAGCCATTTTATTGATATGAAAGTCAGTAATTGTATTGCCCGGGCAGACGGCATTGACACGAATCCCGTGTTTCCCATGTTCAACTGCAAGATTGCGCATGAGTCCCAATGTGCCAGCTTTGCTCATGTCATAAATTGCCATACCGGCAGAGCCGAGCAGGGCATTGATAGATGAGTTAATAACGATAGTACCGGACTGATTTTCTATCATATTGGGTAGCACAGACTTACAGGAATAAGCCACACCCTTTAAATTGACGCCAAGGATTTTTTCCCAATCTGCTTCAGTTGTTTCCAACAGGCTGCCACCAATTTGTACACCGGCATTTGCGACCAGAATATCAATCCTGCCCCAGGTCATTAATGCGGTTTCAGCGACGTTCCGGCAATCCGTTTCTGAACAGACATCGGCCTGACAGCCAATGGCATTGTCACCATTGCCTTCAATTATTTTGCATGTGGATTGAATAGCAGTTTCCGACAAATCTGCTACCACTACATTAATCCCGGTTTTTGCAAATCTCAGAGCACAGGCCTTACCGATGCCAGCACCGGAACCCGTGATAATCGCAACTTTAGCTGAATGGTCTTGCATCATTTGAATCACTCCAGTTAAATAATATGCCCATTACCCGCCCTGTCTGCTCGGTGGCCAAGGCATAGGCTTGTTCACATTCCCTAGGTAAAAATTCATGCGTTATCAGACCTGATAAATCAAACCGGCCGCGCAACACCCGGTCAAAAAACAGATGATCGATCCGGCGCTGTGTCCAGCCATCACGATCATGACTCTCATGGGTGGCCTGGATGGTGAGGCCTTTCATCATGATATCCGAACTCAAACACTGCCTGGAGGGGTAGCCGGTATCACCCAGCAAAATAACTTTGCCGAATTGGGCTGCGGCAGCAAGCGCATGATTGAACACAGTTGGGTTGCCAGTGACATCGACCACGATGGATGGACCCGCGCCACCTTTGATTGTCTGTATTTCACCAAGGCACTTTGATATATCACTATTGAACAGATGGGTAGCACCGCCGCGCCGTGCATGCTCAAGCCGGGCAGAGGAAAGATCGACAACCGCAATCGAATCGACCCCTGCAGTTGCCGCCCAGCGAATTGCCATTTGACCAACGGGACCTGCACCAATGATCAAAACGTGCTGACCGGGTTCAAACTTACCAGCCCAGGCGGCACGATATGCGGTTTTGGCCAGGCCAGCCCAACAGGCTGATTTCAGGTCGATACCCTGAGGAATTGGGGAACAGTCCTTAGCCGCCAATACCTGATGCGAACGGTGGGCTTTTCGCATGTAGATGCGATCCCCGTTGCTAAACTCAGATACACCCTCGCCAAGCTGTTCCACTTCAGCCACAGCCTGAACGCCTGTTTGCAACTGGGGAAAGGAAAACATTTTTGCAAAGTGGGTATCAGGGTCGTATCGCTGGTTGAGAATAATGCTTTCCGTGCCGATACTCATCAGACTGTGCAGGGTACGAACCTTTATTTCACCCGGCCCGGGATCCGGCAGTTCAAAATCCTGCAGGGCCACCTGCCCTTTTTGCGGAAATTTGATACGAGTTGGCATGATCAATTCTCCCTGCTAATATGCGGGTTAAGGATTGTAGTCAATTACACAGGTCCCACCGATTTTCTGCATGCTGCTTTTTGTATATTCGTGAAATTCAATAAAAACCCCATTGGGGTCATGGCATGTCACCATCCAGGTATTATCTCCACCCAGTCTTTTTCCAGTTACCTCCACCCCCTTTTCCAGCAGGGCATCCAGCATGCCGGCGAGAAAATCCGGGTGCGTGACGATCCGCTTCTCGGGGGGAAAAAGCACGGTGGCATTGGGCTTCAGCAGGATCTTGCCCGCACCCGGCAGTTCCACATCCACTGCGCTCAGAGCAGTATAAGCCAGATTCCTGTACACCTCGGCGGGGGCTTCGGCTGCCTCGATGGG
>CAYZLS010000264.1:0-3488 GCA_964479355.1 uncultured Wenzhouxiangellaceae bacterium
CCGCCATGGACGGGTGCAACTCCCAACCCAGTTCACCCACGTAGTTCACCCTCAGAGCGCGTAACGAAACACCGGCAACCGTGATTTCCTTACCAGTCAGCCAGCGAAATGCATCATTCTCGAGGCTACTATCGGTCAATTTTGCCAGCACTTCACGGGAACGCGGCCCCGCCAGTACCAGCACACCCCTGTCATCTGTGATATTTGTGATCTCTACACTCTCGGCATCAAGCTTGCCTTGTACCAGGTGGTCAAGGTCACGTGTTTCAGCCGCTGCGGCTGATAATGCATAGTAGTGATCATCACCTAAGCGGGTGACGGTTATCTCACCCTTGATACGACCGTTCTCCGACAGGATATGGGTCAATACGATGCCACCGATTTTAGTCGGCATGCGATTTGCGCAGATTCGGTTAAGGGAATCTTCAGCATCAGGACCGTTAATGTCATATTTTGCAAACCCTGACAGGTCCAGCAGACCAACACGCTGACGCACTGCCATACATTCGTCGCGTATCACCTCAAATATATTGTTACGCTGGAAGCTGTGTTCCTCTTCACGCCCATCCAGCGAGAACCACTTGGGGCGTTCCCAGCCGAAGGTCTCGGTGTGGATACAACCCTGCTGGCAAAGTTTGTTGTACAACGGGCTCGTGCGATTGGGTCGACCTGCCTGTAATTCCTCGCCGGGCGATGGAGTTATGTAGGTCATGCCATAATCCTGGAAACCCCTGGCCCGCATATACTCATCATCTGCATAACCACCAAAACGCCGCGGATCGTAACCGGTCATATTGATCTCAGAGTCACCGTGCAATATCCATTGCGCGAGATATTTGCCGGCACCCGCACCCTGAGCAATACCAAATGAAGAACCACAGCACAGCCAGAAATTCTTGATTCCAGCTACCGGTCCGAGCATGGGCGGTCCATCTGCAGAGTGCGAGATGGCACCATTGAAAACGCGCTTGATACCGGCATCTTCCAGCGCCGGCACACGTTCCATGGCACGCCCCAGCCAGGGCATCAGGCGGTCTAAGTCTTCAGGAAACAGTTCACTGTCTGAATCCCAGTTGGGGAAGCCCCGTGGTGCCCAGGCCTCGGTCATACCGATGTGTTCATAGATGCCGACCACAGCAGAATCCTGTTCCTGCCGGATATAGGATGAAGCGTGCGGGTCGCGTATCACCGGCATTTCTTTATCAAGACCAATGAATTCGGCTACCGGTCCGGTGACAACATAATGGTGTTCCATGTTGCACATCGGCAAATCGGCACCAACCATCTGTGCCACCCGACGTGCAAAACAACCCGCTGCGTTAACCACTATTTCAGCGGTCACCGTGCCTTTTCCGGTGCTCACTTCCCATTCACCCGAAGGCATCGCCTTGATATCGGTGACGCGGTTGTGTCGCACAATTGTGGCACCCATATTCCTGGCACCACGGGCCATAGCATTGGTCAGACCTGTAGGGTCAGCATGACCGTCATCGAGCGTCCAGGCCCCGGCCAGAACGCCGTCGGTATTCACGAAAGGATTAATCTTGCGAATTTCATCGGGTCCGATGGTTTCCATTCGAAAACCAACGTTCCTAGCGATCCCGCGCATGAAATTAAACCAGCTGAGGTCCTCTTTGGTCCTTCCGAGCCTTATTCCACCCGAAGCATGCCAACTCACATACTGACCCGTCAATTCTTCGAGCCTGGGGTAAAGCGTATTACCGTGATGATGGATCTTGGCCATATTATAGTTACCAACCAGGCTGGGACACTGGCCCGCGGCATGCCAGGTCGAGCCTGATGTCAGCTCGCCCTTTTCAATCAACATCACATCGGTACAGCCTTCTTCGGCAAGGTGATACAACAATCCCACACCCATGATTCCACCACCGACAATTACGATACGACTATGCTTATTCATTAGTGTTCCTTCATTTATACAGCCGATTGAGACAGGCGCCCGCTACTGAATTGTAGCAGGACGTTTAAAGTACTTGCGGTCGTTTGTGAGCGGAACATTGATTTCGACGTGCTAAAACGTATCATTGCGTGATGATTCAGAGTCTGGAAGTACTAACCACCCTATGAAACGCAGCCGCCTGACACCGCACCCGTCTATTCGACAGGCCATTGAGGCCCTTAAATCCCGTAAGTCCGATGTGGCAGAAACCCTTTGCCGCGAACATCTGGAGTTACATCCTGAGAGCGTCGAACACTTGCGGCTCCTTGGGCACGCGTTATTGCAGCAGCGACGTTCCAGTGAGGCCGAAACACAGTTGAAGATTGCAATTAAGCTGGCCCCCGACTTCCCGCCTCTTTCGGAGGACCTGGGAAGCGCTCTCGCCCAGCAGCGCAAGTATAAAGAAGCGATCCCGTTTTTTGAACAAGCTGTCCGGCAGGACCCGGGGCTCGCGAATGCCCACAAGAAGCTCGGGCAGGCGCTCTTCGAGGTCGGACGCGGAAAGGACGCAGACGCGGCCTTTGAAGTCTTTTTTGAGAAAGCTCCGGATGTAGGTGCAGTTGCTGTTGGCGCGGAGCACATGCGGGCAGGTCGCGAGGAAGACGCGATCCAGTGTTTTCGCCAGGAGCTGAAGGACAACCCGGATAATGTGGATGCCATGCGATTTCTGGCGGCTGTCTACGTCAAGCAGGGCAGTAATCTTCGTGATGCCGAGGCCCTTCTTCAGCGCATAACCCAGATAGCGCCAGACTTCGCGGCGGCCTGGATCGATCTTGGCCAGGCCCTTTTGAAACTGGCAAAGCGGATGGAGGCAATCGAAGCCTTCAGCAGGGCAACCGTTCTGGAACCCAGAAACGCAAATGCCTGGGAGAAACTGGCTAGTACCAGGGCAAGTGCCGGGTATCCGGAGCAGGCAGCAGAGGCGTTCCGCAAGGCCATTGACATATCCCCAAATTTCGCCGGCTTCCATATGGGCTATGGGCATGTCTTGAAGACGCTGGGTGATCAGCCAGCATCGCTCCGCACATACAGGGAAGCCATTCGCCTCAGGCCTGATTTCGGGGAGGTATACTGGAGTATGGCCAATATCAAAATCTTCAAGTTCGAGGACGCGGAGGTCAAGGCCATGGAGAATCAGCTCAAAAACACCGAACTGGAGGACGTGACAGATGTTCATTTTCGCTTCGCGCTGGGCAAAGCGTATGAGGATCGTAAAGATTATGATAAGGCCTGGGCCTATTATCATTCCGGGAATGAACGCCAGCGTGTACTCGTGCAGCATGATTCAGCCATCAATAGCACTAATCAGGACGCAATTCGATCGTATTTTACACGCGACTTGCTGAGCAAGGCTGAAGGTAACGGATACGCCGATGAAGGGCCGATATTCATCGTCGGCTTAGGGCGGTCCGGCTCTACTCTTATTGAGCAAATTCTCGCCAGTCATAGTCAGGTTGAGGGGACTGAGGAACTAGCAGTTCTTGGAAACTTGTCAGATACAATTGGCCGTTACCGCCCTGACAAAAAA
>CAYZLS010000265.1:0-3487 GCA_964479355.1 uncultured Wenzhouxiangellaceae bacterium
GCAAGAAAAGCCATGATGGCATCAGCCGCCCGCACCGACGAGGGCGTGTCGGTCAGGTCAAACGCTTCGCCAAAGGCCCGCTCCTGCTCTGCCAGGTAGTGCTCGGGATCTGCCTGGGCTCTGACCAGCGCAGCCGGTAACTCACTGACCGATTCCAACACCTCACCGGTCGACCAGAAGGCATAATTTTCGTTATCCCGCCACTCGGCCTGGCTGCGATTAAAGAACAGACACGGCCTTGGCTCGATCAGGAACTCGTAAACCAGGCTGCTGACATCACCAAGATAGATATCGGCAGCACGGGTGTAGGTCATATCTATTGAGGCAATGCTGCCGGGGTCAACCAAAATATTGGGCGCGTGCCGAGCAATATCAGGTATGGGGGGCGTGCGGCGTGGCAGGCCACCTTCAGTCGAGATATGCCAGCTACGCCGGTACATGAGCACATGCGGCGCAAAGATGAGATTGTAGTCAGGGTTCTGGATAAAATAATCCAGAATAGACTCCCCCCAATCGTACCAAGATGAGAGTTTTGGATTGAAATGTGGGGCGTAAAGCACGGTGGGCCGATCATTGGAGAATAGCTTCGGTCGGGGTGTATTGCGCATACAATCAAACTTTACATAACCGGCAACGGCGTAGTGATCAGACTCGACCATGCCCTCGGCCAACATGCGATCTGCATACTTTCGACCGGGTAACAGGTGAAAATCAAAACCCTTTACGCCCTGGTAACCACCCGCGCGATCGCCGGCGCCATGAAACGTGTTAATCATCAAGGGGCAGTCATTGCCGAGCAAGTGTTTGAGAACCAGGCTGGTTTTATCTGGAGCCACCAGTACATCAAATGAACCCAACAGGGCACGGTGACGCCACAAAACTCCAAATCGCTTGGCCAGCAGCGCATGACCGGTCAACTGGTCGAATAAACTAGCATAGCCTGGTGGCTCTGCCATTACTATTTCACAGTCAGCATCAGGGTAATCTGCGGTTATTCCGGCAACTGCCTCTACCTCCGCGGCGGTGGTACAGATGATAACCACGGAAATTTCGGAATTGCGACGCGCCAACTCACCGGCAGTAGGAATACAGTGCATGACCTGATGTGCAGCGTCGTGGTTCAACAGAAACCCAATGCGGGTCATAGTGTTTGCTTACTGGTGAGAGAAAAACTTCCAGCCACTTTGTCGTAATGATAGTGCTGGACCGTCAATTGAGCTTGCCCTATCTTTGTTTCTATTTCGATCAAGTGGTAATGAGCCACTGATTTGTGACCACCAATGGCGGAGGCAGAAGCTGCACCCAGTACAGGTATGGGCCGGGTAGGTCCTTCGAGTTCAGCTTGGACGGGATAGTGCAAATGCCCATGTAATACGAGATCAACCGGCGAGTGCGCCAATAATTTCTGCAATTCCCTGCGATCCGACAACGCTCTGCGCGGCTTCGCTGCGCCGTCTTGTGGTGCATGGTGCACCAACAATAGGCTGGGACGCGATGCCGCGCGGAGCCCATCCAGCAATACCCCTGTTTTTTCCAGTTGCTGCTGGCCAATACGACCCCATGAAATTGCTGGAGGGGTTGCCACTGCACTCGACAGGCCAATGATGTCCACCGGTCCTCGCCGGTGCAAATAAGGGAAGCCAGCCCAACCTTCATCATCCTGCATCCAGCGGGCCCATTTTTCCTGTGCGTAGTCCAGCGCACCTGTGATATAAGAATCATGGTTGCCGGGTATCAGGCTGATCCGCTGCGCATCACCCAGCCGGGAAAACCATTCTGCGGCCTGGTCAACCTCGGCAGGCAGCGTGGTAAAGGTAATATCACCTGTAATACATATATGATCAGGTTCAATCTCCTGAAGGTGTGCCAACAAGGCATCGAGCACGATTTTTCGATATTCTGATTTCCACTTGTGAAACCAGGAAAACTGGCCGACAAGTCGCTTTCCTGCAAGCTGTTTGAGTGGAACACGCGGTAAAGGCGGGATGTGGAGATCAGAAATATGTGCGATTCGAAACATGACAGTCAGATTATAATGAACTTCAGCATGGCAGATGATCAATCCTTTTCCAGTAACGCCGGGTTTTCTTTGGTGCCGAACAATTTCGCCCGAAACCAAGGGGGCTCAAAACAATGGCGCAGCGTAACGTAAAAATCTCAAACCCGAAAGCCTATCAGCATATAAAACTGCGCAATTGGCAGATGAATGGTTATACTGCGGACGTATTGATTAAATAGATTCTGCTTGGGCTGACCATATCTCCTAGAGATAACACCTTATACGGAGGGGTCGGTGCACCCAAAATCAAACCAATACATTGATATTGCATGGGCTCATTCTATGGCACAGGAACAATACCTGCTCCCCAATCGTTGGGTTAAAAAGCTCCCTATTTTACGTAAAATTGTCTGGCCGCTGGAGGCAGTTCTGCTGCGCTTGTTACTGTGGACGATGCACAGCTTATCTGTACAACGCGCGTACAATGTTGCAGTCCGGTTCTGCCGGGTAATCGAGCCCCTTGCGCCCTTCACTACAAAATTCAGTAACAACCTCATGGTTGCCTTCCCGGAAAAAACCACGCAGGAAATTGAACAACTGGCCCGCCTTGGATGTGCGAATATCGGTAAAGCTGTCGCAGATCTGGTGTTGGCAAAACGCATTTGGGGCGAACGTGACAAACGCATAGAATTTGTTACACACCACGGCGTTGACGAGCTACTAAACAGCGGCGGTCCAGTGGTTTTTATCACTGCTCACGTAGGAGCCTGGCAATTGACCAGTTTCGTTGCAGCTAAATATCAGCTACCCATGACTTCGGTCTATGCCCCGGAATCGAACCCTTTTCTGCATCAGCTTGTCAATGGCCTGCGAACAGCACTGCATTGTCGTTTTATACTCAAAAAAGGTTGCATGCGTGTCCTTATGACCACCTTGAAACAAGGCGGGTCAATCGGCTTTGTGCCTGACCTCCGCCTAGATGGTGGTGAGCGGATACCCTTTTTCGGAATCGATGCACCCAGCAACACCACAGCCGCAAGAATGGCTTTACATCATGGTTGTGAGTTACTTCCGATACGGGCTGAACGGCTGCCGGATTGTCGTTTCAGAATCACGATATTTCCTCCGATTCATGCAGATGACCCCAATGCACCCATTGCTATACAAGCCAAACAAATGACCCAAAAACAGCTTGCTTTGTTCGAATCGTGGGTTCGGGAAACCCCCGATCAATGGCTGTGCGTGGGTCCTCGCTGGGGGCAGGAAGCATATACCCCTGAGGCGCATGCTGTTGCTGCCGCACGCGAGTTGGAATTGCTGGGTTAAGGCTGAATTATCGTGTCATGGTGTTTGTATATGCACGGGTTGGCAATGCAGACTGTGAATCCGATCTTCTCCACCACTTGCTTTGCCAAGCTGCTGCTGCCTCCCTCGTGCCATACATGCTCAACTCCAGCTTTGCCACGAGATCCAATTGCCTGTCTTCTT
>CAYZLS010000266.1:0-2899 GCA_964479355.1 uncultured Wenzhouxiangellaceae bacterium
CCGCACCTGATTTATCCCGGCGATCGCATATCACTGGTTTATCGGGATGGAAAGCCGCTGCTGGTTGTCAATGGCGGCAAACCCACGGTAAGGCTGTCACCGGAAATACGCCGGGTGCACCGTGAACCGATTCAATCCATAGAGTGGGATGCGATCAAAAGCTTTGTAACCAATGCGCGGATTCTGTTGCCGTCTGAATTGCCTGATTTACCCTATGTGGTGGCCAACGAAAGCCGTCGCCAACTGGCCGTGACGAAAGATCTTACCTGTGTACGGGGAATTGACTCACGGTCGGTAAGGAATTTGCCATCGTGCGCATGCGGCATATCTATTACGATGACAGTGGTGTGATGGAAAGAGCAAAGCACCATAAATACGGCGTGCATTTGCCAGGCAAACTCGAGTATCCAGATACTATCTGGTCTGCAGCATTGTCATGGCGGTACAAGAACCCTGAAATTCTGGGCGATGTAGCAGCAGTGACTGCCGCGAGCCGCAGGGACCTTACCCGACTGGGTGTATCAGCGGCTGCCGCTGCTGCCATAGCCAAACCAGGCGAAGCACTTTTAGAGTCGAGCCTCGAATGGCTCAGCCAAAAAAATCACCACCTGTTGTGCTGGGATGACGAAGCCTACCCTGCATTGTTACGGCGCATCAATGGCCCACCAGCCACCTTGTTTGTAGACAGTGATCCTAGTTGTTTATGGCAACCTCAAATCGCCATAATCGGCAGTCGAAACCCCACTGCCGGTGGACTTGACCACACCCGCGACTTCGCTACCACACTGGCTCGTCAGGATATGGCAATCACCTCTGGCCTGGCCAGTGGAATTGATTCTGCCGCCCACGAGGCGGCTCTAGACGCCGGCGCTTACACTATTGCAGTGAACGGAACGGGTCTGGACCAGGTTGACCCCGTAAGCAGTAAACTGACAGCCGCACGAATCTGCACCCAGGGAGCGATGGTCAGCGAACTACCACTGGGCCCAGCGCCGAAGCGTCAGCATTTTCCATCCCGCAACCGGATTATTTCAGGCTTGAGTTTGGGCGTGCTGGTGATAGAGACCGGCTTGAACAGCGGCACCCTGATCACCGCCCGCAAAGCTGCTGAGCAGGGACGCGAGGTATTTGCGTTGCCCGGTTCATTGCATAACCCTCTGGCCAAAGGCTGTCACCGTCAGATCCGCGAAGGTGACAGACTGGTAGAAACCACGCTGGACATCATGCAGGAACTTGGCTCGGTCGCAGCAAATTTGCAACTTGAAATCACTCAACAACTTGACCAACCCGCTCATGAGGTGGCAAAACCTGCCAGCCCGGGCGAGAACTTGCTGGATGGTCCTAACTACACCAGATTGTGGACTGTGCTTGGTCATGACCCCAAGCCAGTTGATACGATCATCGAGCAAACAGGCCTCAGTGCCCGTGAGATATCCTCCATGCCGTTACTGATAGAGCTTAGAGGCATGGTCAAAAAACGTGATAACAGTCGGTTTTTTCGTGCTTAGGGGGCTGTAGGACTTGAACATCAGTGTATGAATCCTAATGTGCTGCAATGTTCCGGAAGAGCAATCCTCACAATCCCGAACGTTGCTATTAAAAAGCGCATTGACGCTAAGGCTGTACTCAGCCATGCTGTAAGTGCGAGAACGGAGAAAGTCAGACTGGCGTGGTTTGTTGCAGCAAATCATCGATCAAATGTCAAAGAGGCTGAATGATGAAAGAAAAAGTGCTCGATGTGCTGATGTTTCTGTTTGAGAATTATTTATATGATGAGCCGGAAGACTCTCCGGATAGGGATTCTCTGGAAGAAAATCTCCACCAAGCAGGATTCACAAATGCTGAAATTGACAAGGCTTTCAGCTGGCTGGATGGTTTGGCTGAGCAGCGCAACCAACCCGACCTGTTTCAGAATACGCAGCGGCCAATACGTGTGTATGTTGATTCCGAGCTAGCGCGGTTGGATACCGATTGCAGGGATTTCCTGATGTACCTGGAAAATACCGGGATAGTGGACGCGTACCGCAGGGAGTTGGTAGTGGATCGCGTTCTTGCACTGGAAACCGATGAAATTACACTCGAGGATATGAAGTGGGTGGTGTTGATAGTGTTGTTCAATCAACCAGGCCAGGAAGCAAATTTTGCATGGATGGAAGATTTGATGTTTGACCCCGAGCAGGAGTATCGGCACTAAATGCCAAAAAACTTGCTTATTGTGGAATCGCCGGCCAAGGCGAAAACCATTAACCGATACCTCGGCAGTGAGTTCGAAGTATTGGCCTCTTATGGTCATGTGCGGGACCTGCCCTCGCGTGATGGTGCGGTTGATACCGCTAATGATTTTCACATGCACTACGAGCTGAGTGAGGACAGCAAAAAGCACGTTAATAAAATTGTTAAGGCGACCCGTAGTGCGCAGGCGGTATACCTGGCCACTGATCTTGATCGTGAAGGAGAAGCCATCTCCTGGCATATCTTTGAGATCTTAAAGGACAAGAAACTAACCGATAAAATTCCGTTCTACCGGGTTGAGTTTTCAGAAATTACGCAACGCGCGATCAAGCATGCCGTAGCCAACCCGCGCGAACTGTCCATGGACCTAGTCAATGCCCAACAAGCGCGACGTGCCCTGGACCATCTGGTTGGTTTTAACCTGTCTCCGCTATTGTGGAAAAAGATCAGGCCGGGCCTGTCAGCCGGTCGTGTACAAAGCCCTGCCTTGCGTCTGATCGTTGAACGTGAGCGTGAAATTGAAGCATTCAAGGCCCGGGAGTACTGGACCATTGAGGCGGATTTACAAAAAGACGAGCACGCTTTTTCCGCCAACCTGGTGCGACTGGAAGGCGACACCTACCGCCAGTTTGATATTCAGGATCAGGAGCGTGCAACCGCAGTTCGC
>CAYZLS010000266.1:2909-3480 GCA_964479355.1 uncultured Wenzhouxiangellaceae bacterium
ACTGCTGCAAACGGGCAGTTAACCGCAGACAGAATAACCCGCAAAGAAAGAAAACGTTGGGCGGCACCGCCTTTTATTACCTCTACCTTGCAGCAGGATGCGTCCCGCAAACTCAGGTTTTCCGCACAAAAAACCATGCGCACTGCACAAACGCTGTATGAAGGCGTCAAAATCAATGGTGTTCATCGGGGTCTGATAACCTATATGCGCACCGATTCGGTGACGCTTTCCAACGAGGCTCTGCAAAATATCCGCCAGCAAATTTCTGACCAGTTTGGTCAGAATTATCTGCCGGAAAAACCAAATTTTTACAAGACCAAGTCAAAAAATACCCAAGAAGCACACGAAGCCATCCGCCCCACTTCTGCAAACCTGGTGCCGAACGAAATCAAATCGAGCCTCAACAACGACCAGGTCCAGCTTTACGAACTAATCTGGAAGCGCACCCTGGCGAGCCAAATGACACCCGCGAGAATGGACACCATTGCAGTCGAATTTGATTGCGGTGCCAATGCGAGTTTTCGTGCCAACGGCTCTATCATCACCTTCCTTGGTTTTCTGGCGGCGTATG
>CAYZLS010000267.1:0-2293 GCA_964479355.1 uncultured Wenzhouxiangellaceae bacterium
ATGGTGAAAATACCAGAGGCTGCAACCAGCAGAGCAGTGCCAAGATCCGGTTGGCGCGCGATCAGCAGCGTCGGAGCCAACAGTATCAACAAGACTATCGCGACCATTTTGAGTGCCGATGACAATACCTTAGGATGCAAATACCAGGCAACCATCATCGGAACAGCCAGTTTCATGAGTTCGGAAGGCTGAAACCTGACAGCACCAAGATCAAGCCAGCGCTGGGCACCCTGCCCGACACCCAGCACCCAGGTTGCCAGTAACATCGCAATACCAATGCCATACAGCCAAGGTGTCCAGATCCGCAAAATGTGTGGTGGTACCTGGGAGATAGCCAGCATCGCAACTACACCAACGCCAAGCCGTACAAGCTGGCGATAAATCATCGCCATGTCTTTTCCGGAGGCACTGTATAACACCACTAAACCGAAACAGATGACCGCTGCAAGCAGAACCAGCAATACCGGGTCGAGTCGGGGTATACCTACCCACATGGGCACCCGGCGCCTCATGGCTGCAGTTCCTGGTCAAGCCAGGCATCAATCGTCGCACGGGCCACCGGTGCTGCAGCCCTTGAACCGGCGCCCCCGTGTTCTACCACCACGGCAATTGCAATTCTCGGCTTATCCACTGGCGCAAAAGCAATAAATAGCGCGTGGTCACGAAGATGTTGGGCCACTTCCCGATGGTTATCTTCTTTATCTTCTACCAGTTGATACACCTGGGCCGTACCCGTCTTTCCGCCCGTTCTGTAACGAGCATTCACAGCAACTTCTTTGGCTGTTCCACGCAGGCCATTAACCACCCGGTCCATACCATTCAGAACGGCTTGCCAGGAGCGCTGGTGCCTGACGGGAACCTCAATCGCTACCGGGGCTTTGATGCGTTTTGCCTGTGCTTTGCCTGCCTGTTTGCTTGCGTATAGAAATCTTGGTGAATAACGTGTGCCGTGATTCACCAGTGCCGCAGTGGCATTGGCCAGTTGCAGAGGAGTAACCAGATTGAAACCCTGGCCAATGCCGGCAATCACTGTCTCACCCGGATACCACGGCTCATCATGAGCCTTACGCTTCCACGCACGGGACGGTAGCAAACCCTGACGCTCCCCCGCCATATCTATACCAGTGGCCAAACCAAAGCCAAACTGCGCCAGGTAATCGTGCATTCGATCAATACCCAAATCCAGTGCCAGTTGGTAAAAATAGGTATTGACTGACTGCTCAAGCGCAGATCGTATCGTCACCCAGCCATGACCACCTTTTTTCCAATCCCGGTAAGGCCTAGAATAGCCTTCGATATAAAATGTTCCGCTGGAAAACATCCGGCTTTGTGGTATTACCACGTCCAATTCCAAACCTGCGAGTCCAATAAAAGGCTTCAGGGTAGACCCTGGCCCGTAAGTGCCCATCAGCGCGCGATTGAATAATGGGCGGTAGGGTGTGGAGAGTATGGCCTGGTAGGCCCGCTGACTGATACCGCTTACAAAGTCATTCGGGTTGTAAGCCGGTTTGCTGACCAGTGTGATAATGCTACCATCTGCCGGGTCAATGGCCACTATTGCGCCGGGTCGATCCCCCAACGCATTCCAGGCGGCTTGCTGGGTGATAATATCAATCGAAAGTATGAGATCAGTTCCCGCTATTGCATCCTGCCGGTCCAGTACGCGCACAACCCGGCCGCGCGCATTGGTTTCAACCTGTTCAAAACCACTGGTGCCATGGAGTATTTTTTCCCGAAACTGCTCAATGCCAGTTTTTCCAATGGTGCGTGTGCCACGGTAGTTTCCCGCCTCTACCTTAGCAATATCCTGCTTGTCCAAGCGCCCTACATAACCGAGCACATGAGTCAATAACTCACCATAGGGATAGTATCTCGACAAGTAAGAAATCACGCGCACACCTTCAAATCGGTGTTGGTTAACAGCGAAGCGAGCGACTTCTTGCTCACTCAAATTGAACTTTAACGGCACACTATCAAATGCGCGGTAGCGGCTGCGCGTTTTTTGGAAATTTTTGCGATTTTCCTCGCTGATATCGATGAACAGAGACAATTCATCCAGTAAGAGATTCAGACCATCCGTATTGCCCGGTACTTTTTCCGGAACAATCTCCAGTCGGTAGGCAGGGCGGTTTTCAGCTATTACTCGTCCCCGGCGGTCATAAATCAAACCACGATTGGGAACCAGTGGCCGCAAACTGACGCGATTACTTTCAGAGCGCGTGGAAAAATCTTCGTATGAAATGACCTGCAACCAGAAATAGCGCCCCAGCAATGCCAACATGCAGACAACAAT
>CAYZLS010000267.1:2303-3478 GCA_964479355.1 uncultured Wenzhouxiangellaceae bacterium
AAGCGCGCGGTTGGTGGGATAGCCGATCACAATCGACCCTGTCGCATCCTGGCACGCATTCGATCCAGCAACAGGAATAGCCAAGGCCACAAAACCATACCTACCAGAGGTGGTAACCAATGTTTCCAGGTGGGCATTGGTTCACCGAGCAGGGCAATGATCCAAATCATGACGATGCGATCGTTGACCAGCAAGCCCAATACGCTTAACGCTTGCTGCCAGGGAGGGAAAAAACGCAAGCGGTGACGAAATCGTTGCACCAGAAATACCATCACTACCAAACTCAGGGCGTGTTGGCCCATCAGGCTGCCACTTAGAATATCCAACACGAGCCCAATCAGAAAAGCCAGACCTAGGCTGATCATGCCGTGGACCTCCAATGTCCAGTAAATTACCACCAGCGCTACCCAGTAAGGCCTGAACACCATCAGTGATTCCGGCATCGGCAGCAACGACAGTAAAACAGCAGCTATAACAGTCAACGAAATCAGACCCCGCCTTTCCCGTTGGGAGGTCACGGCTGATTTTCCCTGGTCGGTATGATGAGCAGCACTTCCCGGCCCCGGTCAAGTGCCGCAAATGGCCGCACGTAAACTCTGGCAAACGTGTCACCATTGTCGCGGTCTACCTGCTTGATTTCACCAACCGGAAAACCCGGTGGAAAACGGTCACCAAGGCCTGAAGTCACGATTACATCACCCACACTGATATCTGCCTGCAGAAGAACATTTGGCATCAGCAAATGACTGGTTGCACCGGTACCGTAAGCGACCGTGCGCAGCCCGGTCCGGTTGATCTGCACTGGTAAAGCATGATTCGGATCAGAAATTAACCGCACACTTGCAGAGTGTCGGTGGAGATTTTCAACCTGGCCCACAATGCCCAGCCCGTCAATAACGGCCTGACCCGAAACCACGCCCTCGAGAAGCCCTTGATCAATCCAGACCTTATGTGAAAATGGATCCTGGCCGACCCGAATCATTTCGGCGAACTGATAATCGTAGCTGTGCCCAAGTCTGGCCTCGAGCAGGTTTCTCAGTCTAAGGTTTTCTTGCTGCAGGGATGCCTGGGTTTGCATCGAACCCACCATTGCCAACCGTTGTTCGCGCAGTTGTCGGTTTTCTGTTACCAACTCTTTTTGTGCGCGGCTGTACTGATACAAAGAACGCAAAGCA
>CAYZLS010000268.1:0-2028 GCA_964479355.1 uncultured Wenzhouxiangellaceae bacterium
TGCGGCGAATCGCACTGCCTTGTGTGCGTTGCAGAAATTGCGCTTGTGTCCAGTGGAACAGATTGATCAAATCAGCTGAGTCGAATCCATGGCGTGGGGCAAAATCTTCCTCGTCGCTGCTCTGGGCAAAGCGATTCCAGGGACACAATGTTTGGCAATCATCACAACCGTATATACGGTTGTCCAGCAGGGGGCGAAACTGCTCCGGGATACTGCCGCGCAACTCAATGGTCAGATAGGAAATACAGCGCCTGGCATCAACTTGGTACGGTGCAATAATGGCCTGGGTGGGGCATATTTCGATACATTTCGTACAGGTGCCGCAATGCTCTTTAACTAGGGTATCTACGGGCAATGGCAAATCTGTGTAGATCTCACCCAGAAAAAACCAGCTGCCGGCCTGCTGGTTAATCAGATTTGTATGTTTTCCAATCCAGCCCAATCCAGCTTTTTCAGCCAATGCTTTTTCCAGAACCGGAGCGGAATCCACGAACACACGATAATTAAAAGGCTGTACACGTTCCGCAATTTTGTTCACCAATTTTTGCAGACGTTTGCGCATTAACTTGTGGTAATCACGCCCGTGCGCATAGCAGGAAATTACGCCCCTGGCGGGGTTTTCGAGTGTTGCTTGCTGGTTTTCATTGACTGCGGGTAAGTAATCCATCCGTACAGAGATAACACGGTGGGTGCCGGGGCATAATTCTGCCGGTCGACTGCGGCTGCTGCCGTGGCGTTGCATGTATTCCATTTCGCCGTGAAACTCAGCCGCCAGCCATGCATTGAGGTAAGTTTCATGCTGCTTGAGCTCGGTATCAGCGACACCCAGTTGTTGGAACCCCAGTTGACTTGCCCATTCACGCATGTCCCGTAACAATTTATGCATGTCTGGTTGATGATCTGGTTTAGGGTCTGGCTTAGGGGGGTTCACTGAATGAATCACCGTTATAATGTGGGCATGTCGGAATCCTGTTACAAATTGTATACCGCCCGGCAGGTGCGTGCCCTGGATGATGTGGCGATTGGCCAATTCGGGATAGCAGGCTATGAGCTAATGTGCTGGGCAGGCAAAGCTGTGGTTGATATCGCTCGCAGCCAGTATCCATTGACTGGTCATTGGCTGGTAGTGTGTGGTTCAGGTAACAATGCAGGTGATGGCTACGTGGTGGCAAGACTGGCGGTTGAAGCTGGACTTGATGTCACTTTATGTGCACTGACCGATGCGGTTCATCTTAAAGGTGATGCAGCGCTGGCACAGGCAGACTGGCAGGCAGCAGGTGGCAAAATAACACCCTGGCCACTATCAGGAACCAGGCGTTTTGACCTTGTATTTGATGCGTTGCTGGGTACTGGTATTAATCGTGAACTCAGTGGTGAGTATCGGAAGGTCATAAAGTACCTAAACCTGCTTGATTGTCCTAGGATTGCCATTGATATCCCCTCCGGGCTTAATGCTGATACGGGTTGTGTAATGGGTGCTGCTATCCGCGCACAAAATACGGTAACTTTTGTCGGTCGTAAGCGAGGTCTGTATACCGCCGATGGCCCCGATCATTGTGGCTTGATTACATTTGAGGGCCTTGCGATCCCTGCTGAAGCAGCTGAGGTTATTCACAAGGATTCTGGATCACCGGGTACTTTGTTACAAACCGAATTTCTTAAGCAGGTCATCAAGCCTCGTTTGCGCAATTCGCACAAGGGCAGCTACGGCCATGTGCTGGCCGTTGGTGGCGGTCCGGGTATGAGTGGTGCGATACGCTTGTGTGGCGAGGCAGCACTGCGCAGCGGTGCGGGCAGGGTAACGGTTGTTACCGCTACTGAGCATAGGAACAGCATCAACCTAAGCCGCCCTGAATTGATGGTCAGTGCCGTAGAACACGGCGAGCAATTGAGTTCCTTGCTGAGCGGCAATTCAGCTATTGTTCCCTCTGTTATCGCAATTGGACCCGGCCTGGGCCGTTCTGAGTGGTCTGAGTCGCTTTTACAGACTTGTCTTGTTACCGATGTGCCGTTGGTCGTAGACGCTGA
>CAYZLS010000268.1:2038-3471 GCA_964479355.1 uncultured Wenzhouxiangellaceae bacterium
AACAGTATTTCCCGTAAGAGCTGGATATTAACGCCCCATCCCGCAGAAGCGGCTCGCTTATTGGATTGTCGGGTCACCGAAATCCAGTCTGACCGGGTGACAGCGGCACAAAATATCGCCCGCTGTTATGGTGCATGTGTCGTGCTCAAAGGCTGTGGCACCGTTGTAGCCGATCAATCTGGTGAATATTCAATCTGTCCTGAGGGTAATCCCGGCATGGCCACCGCTGGCAGTGGCGATGTGCTCACCGGTATTATTGCAGCCTTGATGGGCCAGGGCATGTCGCAGTATGAGGCTGCGATGGCCGGAGTAATAGCGCATGCCCAGGCAGGTGATCTGGCAGCAGAGAAGTTGGGTGAGTCAGCCCTGGTTGCAGGTGACATCACTGATCATTTGTCCAGTGTGTGGAAGGCTGCAATGGTGGGTGAGTGAGTATCCAAGGTGAGATAACATTTCCAGATGAGACGCAACTACAAACTTTTGCAAACGAGTTGGCTATTGGTCTAAAACCACCTTTGGTTTTCTGGCTGGAAGGTGATCTCGGCGCCGGCAAGACGACATTTGCGCGTGCTCTGATTCACGCACTGGGCTATGCCGGGCGGGTAAAAAGCCCAACTTATGGCTTGTTGGAACACTATGAACTTGGCTCGATGCAGGTTTTGCACCTGGATTTGTATCGGATCAATGACCCGGGGGAAATGGAGTTCTTGGGCCTGGGTGATCTGATGGATGAGCAGACCATCCTGTTGATTGAATGGCCAGAAAAAGCAGGGCAATGGCTTCCGAAACCCGACTTTATGTTTAAGTTTGCTTATGTATCTGAAGGCCGTGATTTGTTATGGCTGGCCCGCAGTGAGCAAGCAGTTGAGCAAATTAAGCGGATATATCCTAGGGCCTGTTAACACTTACCAAGCCCTAATCAGCTGCATTAGATAAGCTGTATATCTTGCGGTTTTTTATGAAAAACTATTGCTTTTTAGTGAAAAGCGATTCATCATTATATCTACACATGGAGGTATGGCGTTGAGGAAGTGGACTCAGTGAGCTATCGTTTTGCCATGACAGCTTTGCTTGTGTTGATCTCATTGCAGAGTTTGGCTGCGGAGGTGAGTGGCTTCCGAGTCTGGGCAGATCCGGCTAAAACCCGCGCGGTACTTGATCTTGACCATAAAACCACTTACAAACTTTTTACTTTGAAAAACCCACACCGGGTGGTCGTGGATTTACCGGGTTTATCCATAAATGGTCCGCTGGTGCTGGATAATGAGCATGCAGGGGTCATCAATAATGTTCGCTATGGTCAGCCCGATGCTAATACCTTGAGAGTGGTATTTGACCTCAGTGAAAGCGTTGATTTAAAAAGTTTTTTACTCACGCCAACGGCGGGTTATGGTCACCGTCTGGTGATTGATCTGTATTCCAGAACGGAGCGG
>CAYZLS010000269.1:0-3463 GCA_964479355.1 uncultured Wenzhouxiangellaceae bacterium
GGTTGCCCGCTTGCAACATAATATCTTGCAGGGTATTGCCAGTGCCGGTGGTGGCAAATATTCAGAGCTGACTGCGGGTAGCACAAGCGAATCACCTTGGACGTCTGCTGAAGGCAACGAATTTACCCGCCGTGATGATACCGTGAGTGAGCGCTGGAAAGACACCGGGCCCTGGCTGGTACTGGTACTGCTGCCTTTGGTTGCATTCAGTTTTCGACGTGGTTTGCTGTTTGTGTTGCCATTGTTGGTGCTTCCGGGAGTGCTGATCAGTAGCAATGCCAACGCCGGTTTGTGGGACGATCTCTGGCTGAGCAAGGATCAACAGGCCCAGGCTGCATTGCAACAACAGCGGGCCGGTGAAGCGGTGGTCCTGGCGAGGGATCCGGGGATTGCCGGTGAAGCCCTCTACCGCAGCGGCGATTACGCCCGTGCGGGCCAGTCCTGGTCACAGCTTGATCAGGCCGAGCCGCATTACAACCGGGGTAACGCGCTGGCACAAGCGGGTGAGTATGAGGCGGCTATCGCGGCCTATGACGCCGCACTGCAGCAAAGCCCGGGTATGGAGGATGCATTATTTAATCGCAGCCTGGTTGAGCAATTGAAAGAGCAGCAGGAACGGGAACAGCAGCAGCAGCAGGAACAAGACCAGGCCGGTGATCAGTCTGAGGAAGGCGAGCAGGGCGAGCAGCAGCCTGGCGAAGAAGGGGAAGAGTCTCAGCAAGGGGATGAAGCCTCAAATGAAGAGAATGAGGGCGAAGAAAGTGAGCAACCATCGCAGTCGGAAATAGCCCAAAACTGGTCTGAAGAGGATGCCCAGGCGATGGAGCAATGGCTGCGGCGAATCCCGGATGACCCGGGTGGTTTGCTACGGCGTAAATTTCGTAACCAGCATCAGCGCCGCGGAGCACCCGCTGATGATGCAAAGGGGTGGTAAGCAGCAATGGAAAAGATGGTTCCAAGACAATTAACGGCTATCCTGCTCTTGTTTTTGGCCTGTACGATGGCACAGGCTACGGCGGTAACGGCCAGACTGGATCGTGACCATGCTGTTGTGGGTGAAACCGTCACCCTGATTTTGAAAACCAGTGATACGGAGCAGAGTCTGGATACCGATCTATCGGTTTTACAGAAGGATTTTGATGTTTTGAATCAGCGTTCTGAGACCCAGATGTCGTTTGTAAATGGTCGCCAGACCGCGAGTGCCCAGTTGGTCGTTACACTTGAGCCCAAACACGCGGGCAACCTAGTTATACCCGCTTTGCAGTTTCCCGGTGCATCCTCGACGCCATTGCGGCTAAAAGTTTCGGTCGCACCGGTGCTTGCCCCGGGTGAGTCTGAACCGGTTTTTATCGAGGTCATGCTGGAGCCGGAAACCGGTCCTTACTATGTGCATTCACAGTTAGGGTTGGTGGTCAGGATTTTCTATCAGACCAACTTGACAGAGGCCGCTATCAATCCGCCTGCACTCACACAGGCATCGGTACGGTTACTGGATGAAGTGCCGTATCAGGCCGATCGCAACGGTAATCGTTATCGGGTGCTGGAACGGCGCTATGCTATTTTTCCTGAGCGTTCCGGTAATTTGATTATTCCGTCGATGCAATTGAGCGGTCGCCTGATAGAGCGCCTATCAGATCGTCTGTGGCAACCAACCGTGCGCGGTCGCCGGGTCACGGTAGAAAGTGAGCCAATCCACCTTGAAATCAACCCGCGCCCGCCCGAGTTCAAGGGTGAATTCTGGTTACCTGCCCGGCGTATCACCCTGTCACAAAAAATTTCAGACAAAGACCAGTTACACGTTGGCGAACCGGTTACCCGCACGGTCATCATCGATGTGGTTGGGCTCGAAGAAAATATGCTGGAAGAACCACGTTGGCCGGAAATACCCAATACCCGCATTTACCCGGATCAACCCCAGGGCATTAGTCGCGATGATGGTGATTGGGTGTTGGGACACAAAGAGTTTCGCTACGCAATTGTGCCCGAAGAAGCGGGCGAACTGGTATTGCCGGAAATTCATCTGGATTGGTGGGATACCGTCGCACACCAGCAACGAACAGCGATATTGCCAGAGCATCGGATCACCGTTTTGCCGTCTGAATTGAGCCTGGCGCCCAATGTAGTGGTGCCGCCAGCGGGACCAGTTACCCGTGTTGCCGAGCAGATAACAAATGGGGTTTTGGGTGTTACCGGCAAGGCACTGTGGTGGCAAATCAGCACTGCGGTATTTGCCATATTATGGCTGTTATCCTTGTTCTTGTTATTCCGGCGCGGCCCGGTCAAGAGTATCCAACCAAAAACCAGCGAATCAGTTATGGCGGATGAAAAGGGTTTGTTGAAACAACTCCGGCAAGCCTGTAAGGCAGGGGATGCGCCCACCGCCCGCAGAGCGGTGTCACAGTGGGTCAGACGCTATGCGCCCCATGGCATGCGTGGCAGCAGCCGCGACTTTGCGCTGCTTTGTGAGAATCAGACACTGCGTCAGGCAATGACAGAACTCGATGTCTCCGGATTCTCAGATGCACCTGCCCTAGGTTGGGAAGGCGAAGAATTATGGGCCGCCTTCAAACGCTGGCAAGCATGCGCCACTAGCGTGAAAAAAACGGCCGTCAGTAAGCAACCAGATTTATATGTAAAGTCCTAGTGTCATATCAACAATAATGGGACGTTCATCAATCATGATCAGAACAAACAAACAGGGATTATAATGCGCGTTGAAGAGGTCGCCATCATTCGGGGGATACCACTTTTTTATGGCATGAGCGGCGAACACCTTGACGCAGTGCTCCAGGGCTCCTGCCTGAAGCAATTTTCACCAAGGGTTCAGATTATAAAGAAGGTGACCCTGCGGATTTTCTCCATATTGTCGTTGAAGGTACTATTGCGCTGTTCTCCAGTTTAAACGGCCGGGACACTACCATGTTGGTCGTTCGGCCATTTTCAGCCTTTATTCTGGCCGCCGTCTTGAATGATGCCGTTAATCTAATGTCGGCACGCAGCCTGGACAATGCCAGAATGTTTATGATCCCAGTAGAAGATGTGCGCAAAACAATGGAAATTGATCCCGATTTTACGCGAATGATGGTGATAGAACTTGCGCAGGGCTATCGCTCTATCATCAGAGCGCACTTGATAGTCTTACATTGTGGACACCTGAATATTTTAACAATATGGTTGAGGCAGATAAGTTTAATGACTTTTTTGACGGCTTCGCTGCCGGTTTACGTGGCCAGGACTTTGCCAACCGCAGAGCGCAGACTGTCGCTGTTTTGAGCCACGATATTTCCAGGCCTTTCGCTCAATTTGAAATCAACGCGGGTAGCCTTATCACGGCCAAGACCTTGGTTGTCGGTTTTGACAATGACCACATGGTCATTCCGGGACCCTCCGTACATCTTGCTAAGCTGATAGGTGCTGAGGTTCTCTTGATCGAGGGTAATTGTGGCCACATGACCCCAAACCC
>CAYZLS010000270.1:0-3434 GCA_964479355.1 uncultured Wenzhouxiangellaceae bacterium
TTTCAAAACAGTTTATAATTTACCCAACTAAAACTAAATTTCCGCTTGCCTGTGAAGCCAACCCGGGTCATAACCACTTTTATTTCTGCATCTTTGCTGCTGCTGGCCGCATGTTCATCCATCATGCAGTCGGCAACCAATGGTATGGCCGCGAACCTTAGCGCGGCAATCATGAATCAGGGCGACCCGGAAACAGTCCGTGACGGTGCCCCAGCCTATTTATTGATGCTGGACAGTTTTGTCGAGGGAGCTCCCGATAATGCGGTGATGTTAGGTGCTGCTGCGGAATTATATGCAGCCTACGGCGTCGTATTTGTTGTGGATACACAACGGGCAACTCGGCTGACCAACCGCGCACGCAGCTACGGGCAACGGGCCTTGTGTGCAAGCAACCGGTCGGCTTGTGGGATTGACGGCCTGTCTTTTAAGGCGTTTGAAAATATGTTGGCCAAGCTGACCAGACAAGACACAGCCAGTCTTTTTACCTTGGCATTGTCCTGGATCGCCTATATTAAAGTCCAGAGTGGCGATTGGGGTGCGCTGGCCAAATTGCCACGGGTTAAATCCGCGCTCAAACGGGTACAGGCTCTCGACAAGTCCTACAATGCAATTCAGGTTGAGCACTTTCTTGGGGTATTAAATACCATTCGGCCACCCGCGCTAGGGGGTAACTTTGACGTCGGAAAGGAACATTATCAACGTGCCATTGAATTATCCAACGGCAAAGACCTGTCTATCAAAGTGGATTTTGCCCGCTATTATGCCCGCGCTTTATATGATCGCGAACTACACGATCAACTACTGAATGAGGTCATCTCAGCCGAACCAGTACAGGCTGGCTTCACACTGTTTAACACCCTGGCCCAACGAGAGGCCCAGGAATTACTGGCTGCTGCCGACGACTATTTTTAGAGGATTAGTGCCACTATGAATTGTCATTCTAAAAAATGTTTTCTGCTGGCTGTCGGCGTATTGCTGTTTGCAGTCACGTCGCTCACCCATGCTCAAACACTAAAAGTTGCGACCCTCGCACCAGAAGGATCCGGCTGGATGAAAGAAATGCGGGCCGGTGCTGCAGAAATAAAACAACGTACGGAAAGGAGGGTGGAAATCAAGTTTTATGGGGGTGGTGTACAAGGCAACGACAAGCAGGTGCGCCGCAAAATGCGCATTGGTCAGCTACACGGGGGTGCTTTCTCATCCACCGCTTTACTCATGTTCCAACCAGAAGCGACACTTTATGGCATGCCCTTATTGTTTAATAACCTGGAAGAGGTGCAGTTTGTGCGTGAACGTATGGACGGCAAGATTCGCCGACTGCTGGAACAGGCTGGCTACGTGAATTTTGGCTTTGCCGGTGCCGGCTTCGCCTACCTGATGTCTAACCGGTCCATCGCCAGCCTGGATGACATGCAAGGCCTCAAAATCTGGATACCAGAAGGAGATATCATGTCGTATGGTGCGATACGGGCATTGGGCATCTCTCCTCCAATTGCGATGTCTTTAACCGACGTTCTGACCGGGCTGCAAACAGAACTGATTGACACCATCATGGGACCACCCGCCGCCACCATCATTCTGCAGTGGAACACCGGTGTTAGTCATATAACTGAGGTCCCCCTAGCCTATGTCTATGGCATACTCGTTGTTGGAAAAAAGTTTTTCGACCGGATAGCAAAGACCGACCAGGCAGTGGTGCGCGAGGTTATGGAGCAGGTTTACCGGGGCTTTGACGAGCAGGGTAATAAGGACAATGTTGCAGTATTTAAAGCCTTGCTTGATGACGGCATGCAGCGGGTTGCTCTGGATGAAGATCAATTCGATATTTGGCGCAGCGCCGTGGAGAAGTCCAATCACGAACTGACCTCCGGAGGTGCAATGGATACCCGACTGATGGATGAAATTGAGTGTTACATCGCTGCATTCCGCACGGGTAGCCCGGAACAAGACTGCATTCAGTGAGTGGTGCCACGTCATTCGTCAGTAAACTGGAAAAGGTCGGTATTTTTGCAGAGGATGCCCTCCTCATATTCATCCTGGTTGGTATGGTTCTGCTAGCAGGCACACAAATCCTGTTAAGAAACTTTTTTGATTATTCTCTGTTCTGGGGTGATGAAATGCTGCGCCTGATGGTGCTCTGGCTGACGGTTGCCGGCGGTCTTGCTGCCAGTCGGGTGGGCAGGCATATCAGTCTTGAAGTACTTGACCGTTTCCTGACCACCAGGTTGAAACTGGCCTCCCAGATTATCATTGATCTATTCACCGCCGTTGTGTGTGCGCTGTTTAGTTGGCACAGCGCATTGTTTGTCATCGGCTCCTACCAGTTTGGTGACACCGTGATGATCAACACGCCCGCGTGGATATTACAGGTCGTATTACCTGTCGGCTTTGGGCTGATGGCTTACCGCCACCTGGTTTGGGTCATTAAGCGTCCGCTTGAATTGAATCACAAGGACGATGCCCCATGTTGATCCTGGGGCCAATTCTGGTGTTGTTGACCTTGCTGGGCGCGCCATTGTTTGCAGTCATTGCAGCCGCTGCATTTTGGAATTTTTACCAAGCTGACATCGACCTCCAGGCCATTGCCATTGAGTTTTACGGAATTGCTGAAATGCCGATTCTGCTGGCCATTCCGCTATTTACATTTGCCGGATACCTGCTAAGCGAAAGCAACGCACCTAGGCGACTGGTACGCCTGACCAGTGCTGTGCTTGGCTGGATGCCGGCAGGGCTGGCAATTGTTTCACTACTGGCCTGTGCGTTCTTTACTGCGTTTACAGGCGCATCCGGTGTCACCATTATTGCCCTGGGTGCGATCCTGTTCCCTGCCATGCAGCATGCAGGTTACCCGGAGAACTTTAATCTCGGACTGGTAACCTCGGCTGGCAGCCTGGGGTTATTGTTTGCGCCGTCTTTGCCGCTCATCCTATATGGTGTGATTGCTGAGGTGCCGATAGAAAGTCTGTTTCTGGCTGGGCTCCTGCCCGGTTTCCTGATGCTGATCATCCTGTCGGCATACAGCATCTGGAAAAACAACGCCATCCGCACACCGCTGGGAGATTTCTCCTGGCACGAAGTTTGTCAGGCTTTGCGTGAATCGATCTGGGAAATACCGCTACCCATCGTCGTACTCGGCGGCATCTACAGTGGCTATTTTGCGATCTCCGAAGCGGCGGCCGTCACGGCGCTTTACGTCCTGATTATTGATGTTGTTGTGCTTAAGGAGGTGTCGCTCAGAAAACTGCCGATCATTGTCAGGGAATCCATGATCCTGGTTGGCGGCATCATGATGATACTGGGCGTATCACGGGCCTCAACCAATTACATGATTGACGCCGGCGTGCCGCAACAACTGTTGCAGTGGGTCAGTGGTTTTATCACCGGGGAAACCGCTTTTTTGTTAGTGCTGCTGGTGTTCTTGCTAATACTTGGCG
>CAYZLS010000271.1:0-3413 GCA_964479355.1 uncultured Wenzhouxiangellaceae bacterium
TCTTTCTCCGCTTTAATTGTGGCCCACTGAGCATGTAACTCTGCATAACGTTGTTCGGCTCCGCGGGTGACTGGCGGCTCCTGATTCACAGCGCCCTTCAAGTAAAGATACTGAGTACTCAACAAGCGGTTCGGAATACTGACATAGTCCTGAATGCCACCAGGCAGGTCAGCTTGTGGTTCATGGTTCTCCCATTCCTCCAACACAGCAACAAGATCTGAACCACTCTGCCTTATATCAGCCGATTGCGGATGGTCACTGGTCAACTCCATAAGCTGATTGACCTGCGCGCCAATTGATCTGACCTGATTAGCTGACTCATGAATCTCATTTATATCACGCCAGATGTTAGCCAACAGTTCCTGTTGCTGCGCCCAAGCATTCTCAGAGGCGGGGGGTCGTCTAGGGTCGGGTACGACGTCAAAAGACTGGGAAACTGATTGCCCGTTCTGGGTAAGACGTGCCGTATAAGTGCCGGGGGCAACACGGTAAGCCTCGGCACTGACATAACGAATATCATTACTCACTGGGGTTATTCTCTCCACTTTGAGGTCCCAGGTGTACTGGTTCATACCCGGTTTCATGGGCAGTGCCTTCGCTGGCGGATCTCCGCGGACGCCTTTTACTAGGGATCGCTCTGCGGTTTTGCCTGCTACGCTGGTAAACGTTCGGACCAGATTGCCACCCGAGTCCAGGATTTCCAACTTGAGGGGTTCGTCGTCCTTACCCGAAGCCTGAGCAAGCAAATATCGCAGCACCACCCCGTTGGGTGGGTTTTTGCCCGGCTTACGACCCCAGCCCCTGGCAAAAATATAGTAAGTCGGTTCTGGTTTGAAAATATGCAGGTCCGCCTGGTCGGTGTTCGAGTCGAGTTGATGCAAGGGCGTAATGTCATCAATAATCCAGAAAGCCCGACCCTGTGTTGAGGCAATCAGGTCATTATCATGAACACGCAAATCCGTAATCGGAACCTGTGGCAAATTGAGCTGGAAGGACTGCCATGTGCCGCCATCATCAAACGAGACATACATTCCCGCTTCGGTACCTGCATACAGCAGACCCCGGCGACCCGGGTCTTCACGAACAACGCGGGCAAATGCCTGATCAGCTATGCCTTCTACAATTCTTTCCCACTTTTCACCATAGTTATTCGTCTTGTAGATATGCGGAGTAAAGTCATTAAACTTGTAAAGCGTGACAGCAATATAGGCCGTGGCCGGGTCATGGGGCGAAATTTCGACCATGTTGATTTGAGATTCCGGAAGATTTCTTGGCGTCACATCCTGCCAGCTTTCGCCTGCATTCCGGGTTACATAAACCTTTCCGTCATCGGAACCAGTCCAGATCGTAGCTGCGTCATGTGGTGATTCGGCAATGTACATCAATGTCCCGTAGTGTTCGCCACCGGCACCCTCGATACTGATCGGACCACCTGTTGTGCCTTGTTTTGATCGATCATTTCTGGTCAGATCAGGGCTGATTTCTTCCCAACTCTGACCTTTGTTACTTGATTTCATCACTTTGTTGGCACCGTGATAGACCACGCTGCTGTCGTGGGTGGAAACCACAACAGGTGCATTCCAGTTGAAACGCAGATTCATCTCCCGAATCGGACGGAAAGCAGAAAAGACAGGATAGGCCTCAATACTGCGACGCTCGCCGGTGCTGGCATTGGTCATCACGATGGTACCGAGAATACTGGTGCCGTAAATATCTTCTGGATTATCCGGATCAAAAGCAATCTGTGCGCTTTCACCACCGGCTGTCGGTGCCCAGTCAGCCTGACCAATACCACCGCTGGACGTACGTGATGGAATACGAACGGTGGAGTTATCCTGCTGACCTGCATACAGGTTATAGGGAAATAAATTGTCCGTAATAACCCGGTAAAACTGAGCCGTAGGTTGGTTCATATTGGTAGACCAGCTTTTGCCACCATCAAAGGAAACATTGGCACCACCATCGTTGCCATGTACCAGCCATTCCGGATGTTCAGGATTAATCCACAGATCGTGAGTGTCGCCATGCGGTACACGTATTTCTGTATACGTCACACCACCATCGATTGATTTGACAGTCGCATTGGACAACACATAAACCACATTTTCATTCTTCGGGTCGGCAAAAATGTGCGTGTAGTACCAACCCCTGTCACGAATACCATTGTCATCGTTGACCCGTTTCCAGGACTGGCCTGCATCGTCGGAACGAAACACACCACCGTGCTCAGCTTCAATCATGGCGTAAACCCGGTCGGAATTAGCCGGCGATACCGCAGCAGCCGTATTGCCCTTGAGCTCGGGTAATCCTTTTGTCAATTCAACCCAGCTATCACCACCATCGATGGTTTTATAAAGGCCACTTCCTGGCCCGCCACTGATAACAGTCCATGGTTTTCGTCGATGATCCCACATGGATGCATAAAGAACATTGGGCTTGTTAGGGTCAATGGTCAGAAAGCTGGCACCGGTGTTCTCATCCACAAAAAGCACCTTTTCCCAACTTTTCCCACCATTTCTGCTGCGGTAAATTCCACGTTCATCAGTCGCAGCCCAGAAACTGCCCTGAGCAGCCACATACACTAGGTTTTCATCTTTAGGATCAACCACCACCTTGGAAATCTGACGTGTCAGTTCAAGACCAGCATGAGCCCAGGTTTCACCCGCATCGATCGACTTGTAAACACCATCACCATGGGAAGTGGTTACACCGCGAACGGGTGACTCACCGGTACCAACATAAATGACGTTGGCGTTCGACGGCGCTACTGCAATCCCGCCAATCGTTCCGGTGTTGAAATAACCATCCGAAATGTTTTCCCAGGTAATGCCACTGTTTTCTGTCTTCCAGACACCACCACCGGTAGCACCCATGTAGAAAGTGAATGACTGGTCCACATGTCCCGCCACCGCTGTTACCCGACCACCACGATGAGGACCAACATTACGCCATTCCAGGCTCTGGTAGAGTTCGGGGCTGTAAACGGGATCTGCAGCGATGACCTGTCCCAGTATAACAAGCAGCGAAAAAACGATGATGATAAATGCAGACCGGACAGTCAGTCTGGATGATGAATCTAAGCTCATGATGACCTACCTATGTTAACTGAACAGCACAATAACGACTGCTACGTCCGACAGAGCCTGATAGACCCGAGCAGATGAGTAATCGAAAACCCTGCCTTCGCCACCAGTGGGAATAGGGCAGCGAGACTCCTTTTCGTCATGACGTGCTGGTCAGAAACATCATACACCCAATTTCTTTATTCACTCAAATTTATATTAAGAATCTCTGATTTATTCCATTCATTGATATAATACAGCCAATGGAATCACGTTACCCGGAGACAGGTTGAATGCGCCAACAAACGCTCGCGGATGAAGGTTTTGAACGCTACCGCAAACCGACCCAAC
>CAYZLS010000272.1:0-3407 GCA_964479355.1 uncultured Wenzhouxiangellaceae bacterium
CGCCATACAGGTCACCGACAATTCCTGGAGTGAGGTGCAAATGTCCGCCGTGACAGCGGCCGCCCTAGTGCTGCGCCAGGGCGTCGATCCGATTGCTGTCTTGACTTGCCGCGACCGCAATCGCATTGCCTTGTGCAGCGATCTGCTGGGCTTGCGAGCACTGGGTGTGACCAGCGTCCTGTTGTTGCGCGGCCTCGAGATTCCCAAAGACCACCCGGACGATACCAATATGGTATTTGATGTCTCGAGCCGCGAACTGGTCGCAATGGCGGCTGGCCTGGGGGATCTTGATCCTCCTGAACCGGACAAAGAATTCTTTATCGGTGTCGGTGCCCGAGTCCTGCGACCTGCAACTGGATGGGCCGCCAAGTCACTTAATGAAAGGTCCAGAGCAGGTGCACGATTTCTGCAGACACAATTGTGTTTCAACCTGGATATCCTGCGCCAATATATGCAGTGCCTGGTTGCAAAGCAATTGACCTGGAATTATTCAGTGAAAGTGTCATTGGCACCGCTGCTATCAGCGGACAATGCCCAATGGCTGAAAAAGAACCTCGGCGGATCACGTATTTCCAGCGCGGTGATCGGCCGCCTGGGAAAAGCGGTGGACCCGGAACGGGAAGGTATAGAAATCTGCGCGGAGTTAATGCGGGAAATCGCAAAGATTCCAGGCGTCACCGGCGTCAATCTGATGACTATGGGAAATCCCGAGAGTATCAGGGATGCGATCATGGCGTCGGGTTTGCGCTGAAACATGCACTTGTATATCTTTGATTTAAAATAAAAATATCGATAAGAATTTAAGATCTTAGGATATATTCTTAGAATCCGGTCATGTTCCCCTGGCGGGGGCGCAGCAGCTTGAATCGTTCGAAACCCAAGGATTGCAGATAATCCAGGTCGAAATCGTACATCCCGATGGTGTTGCGCTCCTTCAGCTTCTGTGAACACTGGAACAGGCTGCGGTCGTCGGTCTTGTTGGCCTTGGAGATGCTCGGATAGCAGATTTTCGAGGGGCAGGTATAGGCGCAGCCCGCGTTCGCGAACAGGGTGATGTTCTTCTTGTTGTCGATGGATTTCAGGAAGACCTCGTCGTCGTTGGAATCCATCGGCAGGATGACCGTGTCGTACATCTTGAAGACCTCGTTGACCTTTTTCAGGTTGTTGATGTTCTTGATCACACTGGCTTCAAGCCGGTATTCCGGATAATCCTGCCTGATCCAGCCTGCCAGCTTGTCGTTGGTAATGATCAGTGAATTGCCCGGTCGGTGGTATTTTCGAGAAATTCGGCATTTTCCTCGTATTCCTCCGGGGTAGCATGGTGATTGGTCAACGGCAGGCGCACACTGATGTCCATCTTGTACAGAGAGCGGACATCGTAGCGGCTGAGCTCGGTGCTGAAGAAAAACGGCCGCCATAAAGCGTGCTGGCCTCGGTGAAGCCAAAAAAGCTGTCAATCTGCTCCAGCGAAATATGGCTGTAGTTTTCCTTGATGAACTGATAAATCGGTATGGCCGATTGTTTGCCTCGAGCTGGTATCGTGAATTCCATGACCAGATCCGCTATTTCGAAGACTCCTCGTTGTCCTGCAGCCGATTATACTTCCTGAGCGCCTCTCGGAGACACTCATGCGTGACATCGGCAAGCCCTAACTGGCCGTGGGTTGTTGTAAAGAAAAGTACCGCCAATACCAGTAAGGTCAGTACCATCCTACCCAAAGTACAAAGCCTGAAAATCCCCTGCTTATTATTCGTAAACTCCACTCCCCGGTGATCGGTTTAACTCTTTGATGACTGAAAAAGCATGTCGAACGAACCATAGATTCTCTACTCATAAACCGAGGGTACTGGTTACGGTTGCCGTCTCTATTATCAAGTAAAATTTCAGGGCATTTTGAATTAATGATGAATGGGATCGCCATTTCCATGAACTCAAGAAAGTTAACAAAATAATCTGGAACTGAGCCATAATTAGGCGCTCAGTATGGAGGCCGATTTCGGTGCAAATAACAATAAGGTCAGAGGAGTATTCATGAGGGGTAATCGCTGGGTCGTTTTGGCCATCATCATTTTAGCCAGCTTCATTGCATACGTGCTACGTACAAATCTGTCCATTGTTAGTGAAACAATGATGCATGACCTCGGTATGAACGAGTACCAACTGGGGATGGTATTTTCAGCTTTCGCTGCGGGTTACGCAATTTTCCAATTCCCCGGTGGTATATTTGGTGACAGGTTCGGTCCCCGGTTTACGATTACGGCCATGGCAATTGCATGGGCCATACTGACCATAGCAACGGCCATTATTCCAGGGCCGGATGTATTGTCAGTCGGCGCAATCGTTGCGGCTCTCATCATCATTCGATTTCTGGTCGGTGCGGTGCATGCGCCGTTCTTTCCCGTGACTATTGGGGGCACGATTGCGAACTGGTTCCCGGTCAGACAGTGGGGGCTGGCGAACGGCCTGACGAGTACAGGATTGACTTTGGGTGCGGCAGCAACGGCGCCGATTGTTGTCTGGCTCATGGAGGCTTATGGCTGGCGTGGCGCTATGCTGATAACTGCGCCGATGGCATTTGTTGTTGCCGCTCTCTATCGCTGGTATGTGACCGATGATCCCGGGGACCATCCACGCACAACTGCGGCGGAACTTTCGCTGATAAAATCTGACCGGCCGCCAGTTGAGGAAGGACCGAAGAGCAGGGCATGGAAGCTCGCCCTAAAGGACAAAAACGTCCTTTTGATAACGGTCAGCTACTTCTTCATGAACTATGTGTTTTACCTGTTCTTCAACTGGTTCTTTTTCTACCTGGTCAACGTTAAAGGGTTTTCCGCCACAGACGCCGGTATGTTAACCGCAGCACTGTGGATTCTCGGGGCGGTCGGGGCAACCGCGGGAGGATTTATCTGCGATTTTCTGGTGCGCCGATTGGGTATGCGGCTCGGGCCACGATACTTGACGATGACCGCACTGATCCTGTCCGCGGTCTTTCTTTACATCGGCGCTGTGTCTGACAATGTTGTTATCACGGTCGTTCTGCTGTGCATCTGTTTTGCCTGCAACCAACTCACCGAAGCCCCATTCTGGGTTGCAACAATGGCAGTATCCGGAAGACACGCACCAGTGGCCACAGGCGTCATGAATACTGGCGGCAATCTTCCGGGGATTGTCGGCGGTATGCTGGTACCAGTGACCGCAAACCTATTGGGCTGGGAGGCGGCCATCATGACCGGTTCCGTGTTCGCAATCGTCGGCGCCTTGCTGTGGATATTCATCCGTGCTGACAAGCCGATGAGCGACGGCCAATTATAGTCATTTCGTTCCATTTTCAGCGGCCGCGACGGACCGTGACAACTGCACGGTCTCCTTTTGAAAAGCCAGCACCTGCTGACAATGTCGTTGCCCAT
>CAYZLS010000273.1:0-2660 GCA_964479355.1 uncultured Wenzhouxiangellaceae bacterium
GTCTAATAATGATGATTAATCAGGAAACATCATGCTCAGCAGAGCGGAGCGGCTCAGTTCCCCCTCCTGATCCCAGTCGGGGTGATTTGCTGTCCGATGGCATCAAGTGATCCAGAGCGATGCACCCTTTTTGTGTACAATTGATGGTAGCACTCAATAGACAATAGAACGAACTTATAATAGGAAACAATAGTGGTAAAGACGGTTCTAACGTACTTATTAATGCTAGTTTCTGCTTCAACCGCTTGTGCACCAGTGCCACCGCTGACAGATGATTGGGGTGACAAAATTTCAAATTACGATTGCATTGAAATTCAAAATTTTTTTGTGGATCGTGAAGACTTCTCAACTCATAAAATGGAAAGGGTGGCAGAAATCTCAGAGGAAGTAATTGACAGCATTCAACACATGATTGTTGGTGAAATTTCCAGAAGTAAAGTTTATGGGTCTGTCAAAAAAACTGATAATTGTGAAGGACGTACATTGGTATTCGGCGGAACTGTCACTGATTTTAAAAAAGGCAGTCGGGCAGCTCGATTGTTAATTGGTTTGGGTGCAGGCAAACAAAAGTTAGAAGTTAAGACTTATCTGAAAGACAAAAAGACCGATGCCATATTGGCATCAAAAAAAGTTGTAGACCGTAAGTGGGGTGGCTTGGCAGGTGGCGATGAGGCAAAAGGCCTAAGAGACTTCGCGGAAAAGGTCGTGAGGTTTGTTAAAACAGGCAAATAGTTAAACAAATTTCATCGGTGCATCGTGGATACTTTACCTGCACCCCGATTTTCGGGTTCCCCTTTCCTGCCCCCCCAGTCGGGGTGTTGTATTACTCATTTGTTTGAGGACTACTATCGCTTGACCATAAAGAAGTTACCGCCACCTTCTGGCGGCTCTTCATTGTGGTTGGTCTAGCAGTCACTGTAGTTGCTGCCAGCAACATGGTCGGTTCTGGCAGCTACCATTACAAATATGCCAGTGGACGAGAAGGCGATTTTTTCCTGACAGGATTCTCACCCCGCAAAGCAGCACTGACAATCGACCTCATATCCGGATTTAAATTAAACCCGGAATTAATGGCGAAACTGGGTGAATACAAAACCGGCAAGTCATGCCTGTATGTCAAAAACCTGGACAGCATTGACCGCGAAGTTTTGCTTCAACTCGTAACCCAATCGGTTGCCTATATGCGTGAGAATTACCCTACCAGTTGAGTTTTCCGGCTAAAGCGGTAAAGTGGGGGATTCAGGGTGAGGGTAAAAATATGCACCAGCTGATCTTGTATCACCAACCGGATTGCCACCTTTGTGATGAAGCAGAGAGCCTGTTAAGCGCCTGCGGCTTGGGTGAAAGCTATCAGCGGGTGGATATAGAGACTGAACTTGAGTTGCGCAAGCGCTATGCCATCCTCGTACCGGTTTTGCTGCGCAGCGATACGCAGCAGGAACTGCTGTGGCCATTTGATGAGAGCAAGCTCACCACTTTTTTAGAGGCTGCGAAACCACAGTACCAGACCGCTGGTTGCCAGGGACCCCAGGATCAAAGCCAGTAGGTCGTAAATAATTACCCCTGCCGAGCTGAAAATGCGGCCACTGTGACGGGACTCCTTCTGGCAGTTGATACCGGCTACATTGTTACCGTGAACTGGGGCATTTTCAGTGTGCCACGCAATTGAGCCACAGTTGCAGATTTCGTAGTACACAATCTTAACGAACATCTGGTGCCCAAGGCCACTTCTGGTAGTGTTAGGCAGCAAAACAGATTTGGAGCAAGCATTGGAAAATGTTCTCGACAGGCAAAAGCAGGCCTTTATTGCGGACGGCGAACCGTCGATTGAATTGCGCATTGACCGTATCGACAGGGCGATCAATTTGCTGCGAAGTAACAGTCAAGCTATCTGCGAAGCTATCCAAACAGATTTCGGGTGTCGCTCAATGGGAATGTCGTTGGGTGCTGATATCGTTTCCTCCGTCGCAGCATTAAACTATGCCAAAGAACATCTGCCCGAGTGGGTGTTGCCTGAAGCGCGAGAGGTCGACAGCGGTCTGGCAGAGCTTGGTGCCTACACGGCGATACGACGGCAACCCAAAGGAGTCGTTGGAATAATCAGTCCGTGGAACTTCCCGATAGGTTTGATTTTTTGCCCGCTGGCAGGTGTCCTTGCTGCCGGCAACCGAGCAATGGCCAAGCCGTCGGAACATACACCAGCAACCTCCGGCCTCTTGGAGACACTGATTTCGGAAGTGTTTTCCGGTGACGAAATTTACGTGGTGAATGGTGATGCGGAAGTTGGAGCAAGATTTTCTCGTTTGCCGTTCGATCATTTGATTTTTACGGGATCAACATCAATTGCTCGTCACGTAATGGCGGCCGCCAGCAGAAATTTAGTGCCGGTGACGCTCGAACTTGGTGGGAAATCACCCGTCATTGTCGGGCGATCCGCTGATCTTGATGTTGCCGCGAAACGGATCATGTACGGAAAAACGATGAACGCAGGCCAGATTTGTCTGGCACCGGACTATGCGTTCATTCCAGCTGAATTGGTCGCAGATTTTGTTGAGAGTCTTGCAACTGCGGTAGAGGCCATGTTCCCAACCGGACTTGCAGGAAATGATGATTACACGTCTATCATTAGCCAGGCACACTATGAACGCGTGAATTCCTAC
>CAYZLS010000273.1:2670-3401 GCA_964479355.1 uncultured Wenzhouxiangellaceae bacterium
AAAGGGGCGGAAATTGTAGAGTTGAGTCCAACGCAGGATTCGATTGAGATGGTGGAGCAATTAAAGATTTCACCGAAGGCGATCATCGGTGCGACTTGTGACATGATCGTAATGCAAGACGAGGTTTTCGGCCCTGTTCTTCCTGTCATTGCGTACGACCAACTGCAGGACACTATCAAGTACATCAATGATCTAGCCCGGCCACTTGGACTCTATTATTTCGGTTCTGACGAGGCGGAAAGTGAGGCGCTCATTTCACGTACAACCTCGGGTGGAGTAACCATCAACGATGTAATGTTTCATGCGGGTCAGGAAGACCTACCTCTCGGTGGTATTGGTGCATCCGGCATGGGTTCGTATCACGGTAAACACGGCTTCGACGAGTTCAGTCACCATAAAGCCATCTTCAAACAGGCCGACGCGGACGTGCTGGCTTTATTCCGACCCCCTTATGATAGTGAGTATGACAAAATTATCCGACAACTTGTTGATGCCTAGGGTTACAGTTTGGGTGTCAGCAGTGTAAGTCTATACGCATACGCCGCAACGGGGAAAGGCTTGAGTTTCCCGGCGCGTTCAACCCTTCAATGTCTAGAGAACTCTGGATGGCAAGTGTAACTCTAAAAAATTCAAAAATATTTTTTTGGACAGGATACAAATTTATCCCAAACTCCAAGTTCGCGAGAACTCAAGTATTCGTTAGATGAACCGTAGAAGGCGTCGAGCCCGGG
>CAYZLS010000274.1:0-2346 GCA_964479355.1 uncultured Wenzhouxiangellaceae bacterium
CTGGCTAAAAATGGTGAGAACCCTGAGCCACTTCAGTGTGCGAACCCGGTAGCTGAACAATATGAATTGGGTCGAAAAGTTGGTGTCACCGGCACCCCAGCGCTGGTTACTTCCGGTGGTATGCTGATCCCGGGTTATATGCCGCCGGAACAGTTGCGGCAACGATTGGATGCGCTCCTGCCCTAAACCGACGATAAATTTGCCGGGACATTTCCCGACCACCGCCTGGTTCAGTCAAAGAAATAATTCCCAGGGCGAATAAATTCGTCGGTCCTGCGCTAACAGGCGGGTATACTACCACTCTGACTTTCAATTGCTGGGAGCGAAGCCTTGTCTGAGTTTGCCTGCCTGCTTGGTGGCCCCGCCTTTTCCGAATTCCGTAGACAGAAACTTACTGACCGTTTGTGCAAGTGCAGTGGCCAGGAAATAACGTTTACGGCGCATTTTATTTATTTTGTTGAAAGCCGCCAACCGCTGGCAGAGGACAAGCTGAAGCAGCTTGAAGCTCTGCTCCTGGCAACCACATTTGCCCACCATACTCCAAGCGGAACGCTGCTGGTTGTGCCCCGTGCAGGCACTCAATCGCCATGGTCCAGTAAAGCCATTGATATTGCCCATCGCTGCGGTCTGAATGCTGTCAGAAGGATCGAGCGCGGGACCCTATTTACATTGCCGCAAGCGGCATTTGAGGGCTCCACACTCAAGCTCGTCAAGCCATTAATCCATGATCGAATGACCCATGCGGTGTTGTCGGGTCTGGAGGAAGCGGAGGCCTTATTTGAGCATCTCCCGCCACGCCCATTGAAAACGATAACGTTGACTGCGGATGCGCTTAAACAGGCAAATCAAACACTCGGCCTGGCATTGTCTGCAGACGAGATCGAGTACCTGCTTAAAGCTTATTCACAGCTTGGACGAAATCCCACAGACGCAGAACTGATGATGTTTGCTCAGGCCAATTCTGAGCACTGCCGTCACAAGATCTTCAATGCCAGTTGGAAACTGGACGGAAATGAGCAACAGTACACATTGTTTGCTATGATCAAAAACACCTATGCGCAAAATCCCACGGGGGTACTGTCTGCTTACCATGATAACTCCGCCGTCATCCAGGGCTATCGCAGCCGGCGTTTTTTGCCCAGACCCGACACGGGTACCTATGCTTTCCTGGAAGAGGAAACGGGTATACAAATAAAGGTAGAGACGCATAACCACCCAACAGCTATTTCGCCGTTTCCTGGCGCTGCAACGGGTTCCGGTGGTGAAATACGGGATGAAGCAGCAACCGGTCGAGGTGCGCGACCCAAGGCCGGGCTGACCGGATTTTCGGTCTCCAACCTGCATTTGGAAACTCGGCTGCAGAATTGGGAAGAGAATTCAGGCCGTCCCAAACACATTGCCAGTGCGTTGGAAATCATGCTCGAAGGCCCGGTTGGAGCAGCTTCATTTAATAACGAATTTGGCCGCCCGGCACTGGCTGGCTATTTCCGTACTTTTGAACAAACCATTGGTGGTCGCTTATGGGGTTACCACAAGCCCATCATGCTGGCCGGCGGAATGGGAAATATCCGTCCTTGCCTGGTGGAAAAACAACGCCTGCCCGTTGGCGCCGCCGTTATCGTGCTGGGTGGGCCGGCCATGCTGATCGGTCTGGGTGGGGGTGCTGGCTCATCAATGGGTAGCGGACAGGGCAATAAAGACTTTGATTTTGCCTCGGTGCAGCGTGGCAACCCCGAAATGCAGCGCCGTTGCCAGGAAGTTATCGACCGTTGTTGTGCGCTGGGGAGCAGTAACCCCATTGTCTCTATCCATGATGTCGGTGCAGGTGGTTTATCCAATGCACTGCCAGAATTGCTCAATGACAGTGAACGTGGTGGCACACTTGAATTACGGGAAATTCCCAGTGCAGACGGGGCCATGTCACCCATGGAAATCTGGTGCAACGAGTCTCAGGAACGTTATGTGCTGGCAGTGGAAGCCCATCGCCTGGCAGAATTTGAAGCCTTGTGCAATCGGGAACGCTGCCCATATGCGGTGTTGGGTGCGGTCAGCGCTGAACGTGAGTTGTATTTGAGTGATGCACTTATGCATGACTCCCCTGTTGATATGCCGCTTAACCTGTTGTTTGGCAAGCCACCCAAAATGCACCGTGATGCAAGTTCTGAGGCTGTTATTCCAGCGGACGCAGCACTCGGGAAAACCCGCATCGAGGATGACCTGTTTAAGGTACTGCGTTTTCCGGCAGTGGGTAGTAAGTCGTTTCTGATCACCATTGGCGATCGCTCTGTCGGTGGGTTGGTGGCGCGCGACCAAATGGTAGGGCCATGGCAGGTTCCCGTAGCGGAT
>CAYZLS010000274.1:2356-3400 GCA_964479355.1 uncultured Wenzhouxiangellaceae bacterium
GCCATGGCGGTGGGTGAGCGGACCCCGCTAGCGGTGGTCAACAGCGCGGCCGCGGCGCGGATGGCCGTTACCGAGGCACTGACCAATATAGCCAGTGCGCCGATTGCAAAGCTCGCTGATGTGCGCCTGTCCGCCAACTGGATGGCAGCTGCCGGTGAAGTGGGTCAGGATGCAGCATTGTATGCGGCGGTCAAAGCAATTGGTCTGGAATTATGCCCTGCGTTGGGGATCACGATCCCGGTTGGGAAGGACTCGCTGGCTCTCAAAACCCACTGGTGGAACGGGCAACAGCCCCGGCAGATGCTGGCGCCGGTTTCGCTGGTGGTCACGGCTTTTGCGCCGGTGACCGATGCACGGATGAGCCTGACACCAGAGCTGAAACAGCCGGCAATAAACAGCCATTTGTTGTTGTTGGACCTGGGACGTGGTGTGGATCGTCTGGGTGGATCAGTGCTTGAGCAGGTCCACGGAACATTCAGTGACAGGGTGCCTGACCTTGACCAGGCACAGGATCTAGTGGGCTTTTTCGCAGCCATTCAGCAACTGCTGGTAGCCGGCTGTGTGCTTGCTTATCATGATCGTTCGGATGGGGGCTTAATCACCTGTTTGTGTGAAATGGCATTTGCCGGGCGCTGTGGTCTGAGTTTGTCGTTCCCTGCTGTGGCGGATTGTGATGAAGTGCAATTACGTGCCCGCCTGTTTGCCGAGGAACCGGGTGCTGTAGTGCAGGTCGCAGATGCTGACTTGGAAAGTGTGCTGGCTGTTTTTGCTAGCCACGGACTCGCTGATCTGGTGGAAAATATTGGCAAACCCGTTACTGGTCATGCACTTGATATTGAGATGAATGGACAGGTCGTCCTGCAATGTGATTTACGTGACTGCCACCAGGCCTGGTGCGAAACCAGTTTTGAGATTCAGAAATTACGTGACCACCCGCAGTGTGCCAGTGAAGAATTTGAGGGTACACGGGATTGGCAGCAGCCTTTTTTACAACCTAAACTTAAATTTGATCCCCAGCACAACCCAGCCAAAGCATTAATTGCA
>CAYZLS010000275.1:0-3395 GCA_964479355.1 uncultured Wenzhouxiangellaceae bacterium
CAATCTTGCTGAGCGATATCAAGCTAAATATTTACAAGTCTCGTGATCCTGATGTGGTAAAAGAGAGAAGGGAAGCATATACAATGCTTGAGCTTATTTGCGTGCTGGACCACAAACGGGTGGTGGCTGGATTGCACGCTGCATGTGGGATGTAAATATGGAATTACTTGAACGAAGAAAAAAAGCCCTGGGCCCCACATATGAACTGTTCTACGAAAACCCGGCCCATCTTGTACGCGGGGAAGGGATCTGGCTGTGGGATGCTGAGGGGCGCAAATATCTCGACTGCTATAACAATGTCGCTGCAGTAGGTCATTGTCATCCCAGCGTTTTGGCCGCACTAACTGATCAGGCAGCAACACTCAACACGCATACTCGTTACCTGCATGAAAATGTCATTGAACTGGCGGAAAAAATTGGCTCAAAAATGCCGGGTAATTTAAGCGTTTGCATATTGGTTTGCAGTGGCACAGAAGCCAATGACCTGGCGACCCGCATAGCTCGTACCGTCAGCGGTAAGGTCGGTATGCTGGTGTCTGAATATAGTTACCACGGCAACTCGACTTTGGTGCACAACTTGTCGACTGCCGATAGTGACGAACGACCCGATTGGCTGGCGCTGTTTGAAGCCCCTTGTCGTTATCGCCCGGCTTTTAAAGGCGATGATCTGCTTGCCGGTTATGTGGGGTCTGTACACGATGCCATATCCAGCTTGCAGCACCAGGGCCAACAGCCTGCTGCGATCATGGTAGATAGTATCTTCGATTGCCCGGGCACGATCGAAGCGCCGCCGGGATATTTTCAGCAGGTATATGGGGCGGTGCGTGCCGCCGGTGGGCTAGTGATAGCAGATGAAGTTCAAGCCGGCTATTGCCGTACGGGCCAGCATTGGTGGGGTTTCCAACACGATGATGTCGTCCCGGATATTGTAACGCTGGGCAAGCCAATGGGTGCCGGCCATCCACTGGCAGCGGTAGTGACCACGCCGGATATTGTGGCTCGCTTTGCAGACCAGTTTGATTATTTTAATACTGTTGGCGGCAATCCTGTATCTGCTGCGGTCGGCAAGGCTGTTATCGATGTAATTGATGCTGAGAATCTGCTCGAAAATGTCACACAAGTGGGAACGTATACCCGGGCGGGGCTGCACAAACTTCAGGATGACTACGACATCATTGGCGATGTACGCGGACGCGGTTTGTTCCTCAGCGTCGAACTAGTCAAAGACCGGGCCTCGAAAACACCTGCTGCAAGCCAAGCGAGCCAAATGGTTAATATGATGAAAGATGAGGGCGTACTGATCGCCACACACGGACGCTATTCAAACACGCTCAAGATCAGACCTCCCATGGTTTTTTCCAAAGAAAATGCCGACCAGTTACTTGTGAGTCTGAATACCTGTTTCAGTAGCTTGTAGGCAGGGTATTAGTAACCAGGCGTGTTAAAACTCTGACACATTTGCCAGTATCTGGACACTTGCATCTTTGTCAAAATGCACTGTCGCCTTGAATACAAGCAACCTTACTTTTGTGTTGTGTTGCTTTAAACCGTTTAATACTGATTTTGCCATGCCAATACCCACGCATATTAATATCAATTACATTGAAGCCCTGAAAGTATTTGAGTATGGGCTGTTGATAGCCTGCCCTGTGAACAGCAATGACTCCAACCCTTTAAGTCGCCCGCTGCATAATGTTTGTTTGCTTTTGATAGCAGAAAAATTCAAATGGATGGACAAATTGTCGGATGCAAAGTGTGTGCAGGTTTATAAGGGCTTCTCGAAATGTTCATTAAAAACGAGTTGTAAGCAGTTGTTGTGGGGTCAGTGACCCCACAACAACTCGGGTTTACGGCTTGCGCAGCTTCAATAAAAAGCGGTGCGTTTGACCCCGGAGTCCTTCTGCAAATACGACTTGTGACATGTCATCATCATGGTTGTGCAGCAATCCGCTATCGGCTTCAACCACAAAACCGGCTGCCGTTGCGGCCCGGATGGCATCTTGCTTTAACATCCGGTGCAATGCCTTGTTGTCATTGCCCTCGACACCACCGTGGTCGATAACCCCAAACACGCCACCCGGCTTCAGTGTCGAAAAAATCAACTTCATGGCGCCCACCGCGCCCTCTTCACCATAATTATTATAGACATCGTGCAGGTTCAGTGCGGTAAATGCTGCATCGAAGGGGCCATCCTGTGCCGAAATTTCAGTCATCTCCTTATCCAGACGGGAGACATTCGGTAAACGATTGTTCGCCAGGCGCGCACTTAATGCCTTTTCGTTAGCGCCGTCCCGCATTTGCATTACGACCGCCGGGTTCTGTGCGCTGACATGGCCATCCGGCCCCACAGCCAGTGCAAGCACTTCAGTGTAGTAACCACCTGCGCCCATAATATCGATGACCTTCATGCCTGGCTCAATTCCGAGTAAAGCAATGACTTGGGCTGGCTTGCGACCGGCATCTCTGGCGCGGTCAGCCACCGCACGGGAATCGCTAGCCAACAAGGTTTCCAATTCACTTGCAGCCGGCTCTGCTGTTTCACTGGCTGGTGCAGTCGCTTCGGACGCCTGGTCAACAGTGCCGGTGTCGCAACCGGCAAGGGCCAAAACAGTTAACAACAACAGACAAAATAGTAGCGTGGCTAATTTACTTTTCACGCGAACCTCCCAGTGGATTGATATATGATCGTAGGAATGGCGAGTTTGTTGGGTCCCAGGTTCCAGAAAGAATGTCATCTTATGTGAGGCGAATTCGAACACGCAGCCTGATCATTGTAAAGCGGCAAACGACTGGAAAACCTCACCTGGCAAGACCCATCCGTAAACCGTTACCATATCTATGAAAGGGAGTTGTCCCTACTGAATATTCATCCGAATTGTTTTTGTTGCCTTGTTATGACCAATTTCGACAAGTTGACAATACCTTATTTACGGGCTGACTTCTTTTCCATGATTTTCTCTGAGTTTTAATAATTTCCTGAGCCAGGCGAAGGAAAGCCACCATGGCAATAGTGATATGCCAAACTTATCAGGATCAACAAATTTCCTCAGATAAAATCCGGCCAGTGCCAGCATAACGCCTGTTACAGATGCTATAAGGGACAAAGATCCAAACCACAGTATCGCAACCACACCAACCATTCGTCGAGTTACCTCAGTTGCAGATTCCAGGCCATAACCATACATCGCCAATCTGTAAACCTGATTTTGGTTGATCAGGTGGTTAATTTCATTTTGAAATTTCCCCTGCTGGTTTTCTAATTTAAAAATTTCTTCATCAATTCCAAAAGATTGCTCAGCAATGACTTCAAGCTCTGTGAGCTTTTGATCTTCGTATAATTTGATGTCTGCTAACTTGGTGTTTTTGTTTTTTGCATATCGAGTTCTTTGACTGCT
>CAYZLS010000276.1:0-3390 GCA_964479355.1 uncultured Wenzhouxiangellaceae bacterium
ACGGTTTGATGATCGCAATTACCATTTTCATATTGTTGATACCCATGCAGCCTCTGAGGATGACAGTATAACCCCCGATCACTTGCCTTTAGCTAATGTTAGATATAATAGAGCATACATCTCACTTCCACCTGTGACCACAAAAATCATGGCTTAACCGCAGGCTAGGCTTGAGAATCGACAAAGCGAGTGCTTACAGGGTCAAGGCACCTACAGCAATTGCAGAAAACGACTGACGCATAAAGCCGCGGCAAACGTCAGAATCAACCCTCCGGAAACAAGACCGGGTGGGAAAAAATTGTGGGATTGTCATTGGTATGCAGTCGTGGCTGTGTGGGAGTCGAGGCGCCCTTGGTCACCGTGGAGGTCTACATAACGGGCGGCCTGCCGACCATGTCGATGGTCGGGCTACCGGCAACAGCGGTCAGGGAATCCAAAGACCGGGTGCGCGCAGCGCTGCTCAACTCCAGATTCAAGTGGCCGCAAAGCCGTATCACCATTGCGCTGGCACTGGCTGAACTACCCAAGGACGGCGGCGGTTTCGACCTGCCTATTGCGCTGGGCATACTCGCAGCTTCCGGGCAAATACCTGCCTAGGCTCTGGCGGGTTACGAGTTCCTGGGTGAACTGGCGCTCAATGGTAAATTACGGGCTGTTAGGGGAGGGTTACCGGCTGCCGTCCGCTCCCGCGATGCTAACAGGACACTGGTCATACCGCACGCTAACGCAGCCGAAGCAGCGCTGGCAAAAGGCAGCAAGCAATACCACGGGCGTTCGATACTCGAAATTTCAAGTTAGCTCAATAACCTGGGTCAACTGGAAGTATGCAAGCCTGCTGCCCGGTTGCAAGCATCCGCTATGCCCGATTTGTGTGATGTCATCGGCCTGCCCGGCCCTAAGCGCGCGCTGGAAGTGGCAGCAACCGGCAGCCACAACCTGTTGATGGCAGGGCCTCCCGGGACTGGAAAAACACTGCTGGCAGCAAAGTTATCGGGTATTTTACCGCCAATGACGGAGTCAGAATCACTGGAGAGCGCTGCGCTCGCTTCCGTCAGCCAGGATGGTCTGGATCATCGCTAATAGGGTGTGCGGCCATTTCGAACCCCGCATCACTCCTGTAGCAGTGTCGCGCTGGCCGGTGGTGGCTCCCGCCCCAGGCCCGGTGAAGTATCACTGGTACACAACGGAATCCTGTTTCTGGATGAGCTACCCGAGTATGGCCGACATGCGCTTGAGGTATTGCGCGAACCGCTGGAGTCCGGTTGCATCGTCATCTCAAAAGTAGCAAGGCAAGCCACTTTCCCCGCCCAGTTTCAACTGATCACAGCGATGAATCCCTGTCCTGGTGGCCTCTCGGGTGACAACAGTGGCCGCTGCAATTGCAGTGCCGAACAAATCCAGCATTACCGCAGCAGGATATCCGGCCCCTTACTCGACCGGATTGACATCCAAATTGAAGTCTTGCGCCCCGACAAGTCCATCCTCAGCGAGCCTGTCAATAATATTGAAACCTCAGCGGTCGTGCGCAAACGGGTCATCGCAGCTCGTCAATTACAACTGCAACGTGCAGGTAAAGCCAATGCCTTGCTCGGTGGTAGCGAGCTTGCCAGATTCTGTTCGATCGATGGGCGCAGGCTGCAGCTACTTGAAACTGCTGCCGAGCAGCTTTTTCTATCACCTCGCGCCTGCCACCGCATACTCAAAGTAGTGCGCACGATTGCTGATATGGATGGTGCAGAGACCATCAAGGTGAACCACATTGCAGAAGCCATTGCTTTTCGCTGCCTGCGCACGGGTTGAGAAAAAGGCAGTTAGGGATGGTAAGCTGTGCACCCGTTTATCTGTTCGAGACACCCCAAAAGGGAAGCGTCGAAATTTTGGCCGAAAACAACCGGAAACTTCTCAGGACCCTGATCGTGGATGATGAATCTCTGGCCCGTCGGGGCCTTGCTCATCGCCTGAAAAACATTGCAGATGTTGAGATCATTGGTGAGGCTCGCAATGGCCGCGAAGCAATCAGGTTCATCCGGGAGCAAAAGCCCGACCTGGTATTTCTGGATATACAAATGTCCGGGGTTGATGGCTTTGAAGTGGTGCAACAGCTCGATGCCAAACACATGCCAGCCATCCTTTTTCTGACCGCCTATGACGAGTATGCGGTACAAGCTTTCGAGGTTAATGCACTGGACTACGTTCTCAAGCCGATTGATAAAGAACGCTTGCTCCAGGTGTTAGAGAAGGTGCGTACCAACCTCGGCCAGAAACGTGCGCTGCAACATAAACACCTGTTACTCAAACTAGTCAGTGAAATCAGTGGAAAACCCATTGACTCCATTGCAGCATTGGAAGAACAAGAGGTTGCAGATCTGGTGAAAAAAGATCCGCCTCGTCTCGCCATCCGCGACAGCGGACGCACAACCTGGGTGAATCAAAAAGACATCGAATGGATAGATGCTGCCGGCGACTACATGTGTGTACAGGCCCATGGGGTAAACCACATTATGCGCAAAACCATGAAGCAACTTGAGCAAGAACTGGATGCCAGCGTCCTGCAACGAATCCATCGCTCCACCATCATCAATATCAAGCGAGTGCGGGAAATGGAATCACATATCAACGGCGAGTATTTTCTGACCCTGGATTCTGGCCACCGGGTCAAGCTGTCGCGCACTTATAAAGACAAACTCAAACTGTTTAAATAGACAAATCACTTCATCGTCCAATTCCAACCCCTCACCGCAGATCATGACGATGGGCACCCCCATTACCGCCGGCGATTGTCCACAATGCCCCTCAGACAGCAGCGCAAGCCAACAACTAATGATTTGTAACGTCTTGCCAGTTGCTTGCGTTAAGCTAATTAGTGCCTGAGCGAAAAGATTTAAGCGCTTGAAAATAGGATCAAAACCACCAAAATCACCGGACGAAGTTTTAGCCATAGCAGCCCCATAATGAGATAATAAGGCCAATAGCAGAAGTGTCTCTTAGGTAAAGCGGCTAGTTGGTACCGTATGGGCTGACGTCACACAGTGCGGTTAAATCGCTCTTGATGCGTGGGTATATTATAGCAGAATATATTTACAGGTTGGTTTTGGTGCAACTACCTAAATTGTTGGTTAACCATCCATATGCTGTGCCAACGCGATGATTGCACCAATCCGGGCCAAAAAGAACCGTACATCATCATCCCTACACCGGTCGTAATAAATGCATATTTGACTATTGATACGTTGCCATACTTGTTCATAACTAGCCTCAGGTGATCTTTGCGCAACATAGCACAGCGGCTGCTTCATAGAAACTGGGTGCATTACTATCACATTGAGACGAGGGTCTGACGTGGCCAACCTATTTGTTACAACCCTGTTAAGCAACTTTTCTTAATTCCGT
>CAYZLS010000277.1:0-3380 GCA_964479355.1 uncultured Wenzhouxiangellaceae bacterium
TAACGTGATTCCATTGGCTGTACTATATCAATGAATGGAATAAATCAGAGAGTCCTTAGGGGAACGGGTTTTAAATGGTAATTCAAGATAAACTATGAACAATTCAAACCTTTTCAGTGTCTCAGTCACGCAGCAGGCAGCCTCAAGGAAAACATGGTTCTGGTCAAGCAAAAACAAGGATTATTAAGGCAGTTGCTGAGCGCTGCCCTGGTTACATTTATCAGCCTCTCCAGTGTGGCCCAAACAGACCGGGTTTATTTACCGGAATTGGGTAACTCCGCCAGCGAAATTCTTTCCAACGTCGAAGAGCGCGAATATGCTGAAGGCCTGATCCGTCAGATGCGGGCTTATGATTTACTGATTGAAGATCCATTGATTAGCAATTTCTTTGCCGACATGGGTTTCAACCTGGTATCCCGTAGCGATCAGCCAAAAGCAGCTTTTACCTTCGTGGCTCTGGACCAGTCTGTTATCAATGCCTTTGCTGCGCCCGGCGGGGTTGTAGCACTGCATAGCGGGCTGATCCTGCTGGCTGATTCCCAAGATGAGGTAGCCGGTGTACTGTCACATGAAATTGCCCATATCACGCAATTACACATGTACAGAGCCTTTGAAAAAGGCAAGACCATGAACATTCTGGCCATGCTGTCCATGATGGGTTTGATCCTCGCCGGCGGCGGTGGCGGCAATGCGATAACCGGGGCTGTAATGGGCGCGCAGGCAGTGGCCCAGCAAGCCCAAATCAACTTTACCCGCCACAATGAAATTGAAGCAGACCGGGTCGGTATCAGAACCTTGGCTGCCAGTGGCTATGACCCACGGGGCATGCCGGACTTTTTTAAAAAAATGGGACAAACCACCCGAGCCAATGGCGAAGGCCCGCCAGAGTTTTTGCGGACCCATCCGGTTTCTGTCAACCGCATTGCCGAGGCAGAGAACCGGATTCAGAACCTGCCAGCGGTTGAAGCAGCCGAAGGGCGCCAATTCTACATCGTCCAGGCCAGGCTCAGGTCGCTGCTTGAAAAAGACCCACATAAAGCCATCGCCCATTTTGAAACCGAACTGGAAAAAGAGCTTTCAGATGCCAGAAAGAACGGACATCACTATGGCCTGGCGATCGCCTTGCAAAGAACCGCACAGTACGACAAAGCCGAGCTCATACTCAGTGATTTACTGGAAAAAGAATCATCCCGACTGGCATTTCAACTGCAAATGGCAAACCTGCAGCTGGCCCGGGGTCAGCAACAACAAGCTATTGATGCCCTCCATGAACTGTATCGCAGCTTTCCAGGCAACCAGGCGATCGCACTGGAATACGGTAAAGCGTTATTATCAGAAAACAAACCCGAACACGCTGCAACAGCTAGCAGCGTGCTGAGACAACAGCTGGCACTGCAGAAAAATGATCCGACACTCTACGCCCTGTATGCACGCGCTGCCAATCTGGCGGGCGACGAAATCCGCGCCACCGAAGCCATCGCGGAGTCCTATTTCCAGCGCGGCGGCATTGAAGAGGCCATCAGCCAACTGGAAAGCCTTGCCAGGCGCGAGGATCTTAATTACTACCAACGCGCCAGGGTCAGCGCACGACTAACCGACTTACGGATCCAGGCGGGTGCCCTGGAAGACTTGTCTGAAAGTGGGTCATAGCACAAGTAACTGGCAACCCACCGCTTCCCCCACCAGATTGCAGGCACGGGCACGTTTGTTGCGGGATATACGCGATTTTTTCTATACCCGGGGGGTGCTGGAAGTAGAGACGCCACTCATCGGTATTGCCGGCAACACCGATCCTGAAATCCAATCCGTGCGTACTGACAATGATCGCTACCTGCGCACTTCACCTGAATTCGCACTCAAGCGTCTGCTGGCAGCCGGCAGTGGCGATGTTTTTGAGCTTGGCCGTGTCTTCCGGGCTGCAGAATGTGGTCGCTACCATAACCCTGAATTTACGCTGCTCGAGTGGTACCGAACCGACTGCGGTTACCTTCAGCTGACAAGTGAAGTAACCGAACTGATAAAGCACTGTGGACGAGGCAAGTTCGATCAATGGCCCGTAGAAAGTTTGACTTACCAGGCATTATTTCAGCACCACCTTGGTATCGACCCGTTCACAGCCGGTGCCGGCGAATTGTCAGTCACAGCGCAAAATAATGGCATTAACGCAGTTGATCTTGACCGTAAACAATGGCTGGACCTCTTGCTCAGCCACCTTATTCAACCGGCGCTACCTGATCAATGTTTAACCTGGGTGGTTGATTTTCCGACAGACCAGGCCGCACTGGCGAAGATCCGTGCCGACTCGCCACCGGTAGCAGAGCGCTTTGAACTGTATCTGGGACATATTGAGCTTGCCAACGGCTACCAGGAGTTAACTGACCCTGACGAACAACGCAGACGTTTTGAGAATGAGAATGCCCAGCGCAAACAAAAGACTATGGCAGGCTATGCCGTGGACGAGCATTTGCTCGCGGCGCTGGCACACGGTCTGCCGGATTGCGCCGGCGTCGCAGTGGGTGTGGATCGCCTGTTAATGGCTGTGTGTGAAGCGGAAACGCTTAGTGAAGTTCTGACTTTTGGCTCAGGCTAGTGCTCCTTGAAGGAGCAGTGGTAGGCAATACTACACTCACCGCCAAGCCCCCACTGCGCCGGTTTGAAGCAGAGATACTGCCGCCATGGCGCCGCACCGCAGAAGCCGCTATTGCCAAACCCAGGCCGTGGCCGTCATAGTGCCCACCGGTACGCCGGGTACGCGCCTCATCGACCCTGTAAAAAGGATCAAAAATTCTAGCCAGGTGCATCTCGGCAATACCTGAGCCCGAATCCTTGACACTGATGCTGATTTCCCCACTGCGGGCAGCCGAGTCAACCGAAAACCCTGCGTTAACATCAATACTCCCCGGATCACCAGAATGAACCAATGCATTACGCAGAAGATTTTCGAAGGCCCGCCAAAGCTGCTCCCGGTCACCATCTAAATAGAGTGGTGAGGGTGCTTGCAGGCTGATCTGACCCGTTTCTTCTGGGCTTTCATAATTGACGATTTCCACCAGGTCTTGCAGCATTTCTGCCAGATCAAAACGCTGAATCTGAAGTTGTTGGGCTCCGGACGATTCATGTAACAGGCCCAGAACCTCATCCACCAGGGTTTCCAGTCGCTGACTTTCCAGCTCAATGCGATTGAGCTCCTGCACCAGGGTATCTGGCTCCTTGTTTCTGGCAATTTCCAGCGCCACGAGCAATCTCGCAAGCGGTGAGCGTAACTCGTGACTCACATCCCGTAGCAGGCGCTGGTTGGCTTGTTGTGCTACCTGTAAACGGCCGGCCATTTCATCCAAATCCAGCGCCAGTTGGCCGAATTCATCCCGGCGCCGACCCAG
>CAYZLS010000278.1:0-3378 GCA_964479355.1 uncultured Wenzhouxiangellaceae bacterium
AAAATGTAGGCGCTGAGTTTTACAATACAATTTTCTACATCGTGGAATCGGTACACGAGGAAAACCTGATCTGGGTCGGTAGTGACGATGGCTTGGTTCACATCACGCGCAACGGCGGTGTTAGCTGGGAAGATGTCTCACCCCGACACCCGGGCGAAGCGATGATTAATGCCATAGAGATTAGTCCTCACAACAAGGCCACGGCATATCTTGCGGTTACCGGCTACAAGCTGAATGACTTCAAACCCTATATCTATAAAACCACCGACTACGGTAAACGTTGGAAACGCATCAATAAGGGCTTACCACAGGGTGCTTTTGTGCGGGTCGTGCGGGAAGACCCGGTACGCCCCGGCATACTCTACGCAGGTACTGAACTGGGTATGTTCGTATCCTTCAACGATGGCGAGGACTGGGCCTCCCTCGATCTCAATCTTCCACCGGTACCCATTACCGATCTTTCCCTGCGCCATAACAAGCTGGTAGCAGCTACCCAAGGCCGGGGTTTCTGGGTGTTGGACGACTTGTTTGTAGTACGCCAGGCAGTTGATGGATTCTCAGAAAAACCACTGCATGTGTTTACACCGGGCACAGCCGAACTAATCAATGACCCTGGTGATGCGGGTGATTTCGAAGGCGTCAATCCGGAAAATGGTGCGCCGATTTACTACTATCTGGACGAAGAGCTAGAAGGGCCACTGAGCATCGATATATTTGACAGTAGTGGCAGTGTGACGCGCAGCTATTCCAGCAAAGAAGGTGACTTCGAGCGTTGTAAGATTAGTAATATGGATCCGCGATTACCGTTTGAACTTGAGTATCCCACTACCAAGAAGGGTCTGAATAAGTGGACCTGGGATCTGCAACGCCAGGGAATAACCTGCATAAACAAAATCACCCTATTCGCTGGATTTGATGGCCCACGGGTGCCGCCTGGTAATTTCAGTGCTCGAATCACGGTGGGTGAAGTCAGTCGGACGGTATCATTCTCAGTGACTATGGACTCACGTGTACACGCCACTGAAGAAGAAATCCGGTTCTGGTCCGGGCGACTGACGGAAGTTGGCAATATGCTGGACGAAGTCCTTAACAGCTTGGGGAGGATACGCAAAGCACAAAATCAGATCGAAACCTTGCTAGCAGACTATCCCAATGACAAAGATTTGCAGCAGGTCGGCAAAACAGCAGTTGAGCAGATAAAGTCCTGGGACGGAAAGATCATCCAGGTGCTGCACCAGACCTACGAGGATGAAGATGCCTGGGAAACCATGCTGGCCGGGCAGTTGCGCTTTCTGATGGATGTCATGGATAAAACCGGCGCACCAGTGGCCGGTGGTGCGCTATTGCGACTCACCGATCTGAAGACCGAGTGGTCTGCACGGCAAGCAGAATTGCAGGCCATCACGTCTCGATATATCGACACTATCAATGAGTGGGCGCGCACTCGTGGAGTCCCACATATCACAACCCCGGGCCGCTGATCATTGGGACGTGCACGCGTGCTTGGAGCAGTGCTGAAAGCCAATCGTGAATTGACCGCAAACGTCTCAGGGGTTATTACCATCGCCTTTGACTGACCAGCGTCAGGCCAAAGCGTCAGACATACTGGCGAGCAAAGATAAGGATTTCGCCAAAATACTGAGTCAACATGGCGTGCCACCCTTATGGGAAAGAGCGCCGAGATTTAGCCCCAATATTTCATGAGCACGTCTGATTTGGTCAGATTTAGTCATTGACTCCTAGATGTTGCTGTCGAGGGTGCCGTTTCGCTGAGAGTTTGGGTATTTGAGGGTAATTAGTCGACCCTTCCGTCATTGGGAGTCTTCTTCGAATTTGATCAATCCTCGTCTCCGGCCTCACCAGACATCTTCTCAAAGGCCTTAACCAACAGTAAATCCCCGTCTTTTGCTGTTTTTCAACTCTCTGGCCTGCAACACGGCTTCTGGAAAGTGGAAGGTTATGCCGACAGCGCAGCAAAATTTTCCACCAGAAGTCAGAAAGTAAACAGTGTGGTCGCTAATTGGCTAAATCTATTCATTGAGAATTCCTTTAGCATGGTGAAGTGAACTGTATCTTGTCAGTGTCCGACCCCGGATCGCTTTTCTAGGTGGCTTCGCTGCGCGGCAATGGATGTCTGTCTACCACCACTGATGCACTGGCAGTTACTCACCCACCTGCGCGATCTTGGCCGTGCAGGCTGGCTGACGTAACACCAAGGGAAGCCTGATATTTTCCCTCGGCGTATTTGCAGCGCACACAATGGTGTTGCTCATCCAACTCCAGGACAACATCAGCGATGACAGGCAGGGTGGCTAGGTTTGCCCTGGTCAGGCGTTCAAAATATTGCATAAAACCTGCTAACTGCCCGGTATTCATGATGCTGGTTGAATGCTCGGGATTGCTTACCGCAAGCTTTTCTTCCTGTTCTTGACGCCAGCGATACACACTCTCGAAATTGGACGCTTGCAGGAAAACCAATTTGTCCAGTTGCGTGAACAAACGGGAATAACTTCCCTTGAGTTGGTCATTAACATAGTGGCGCCAACTGCCGTCGTGATCTTTATCGCGTTCTAGTACGTTGATGGGGCTTAGTAATGCGTCATCTGGCTCTGGGGCACTGCCTACACACCAACCCTCCAGAATAATCAAATCCACCGGCCCGGTCACCGCAGGCCAGAATGCGCGGTCACTGCGGTCATCATGCGCTTTATCAAAGCGTGGCAATGACAAGCGCACACCTGCACCAAGCAGCTTGAGTTGCTCGATACAGGTCGCCAGCATGTGCAGGTCATGGGTGCCCGGAACACCCCGGGTGGCCAACAATGGATGGGTGTTCTGAGCCAGTTGTGTTCGTTCCTTTCTGGTCAGGTAGAAGTCGTCAATCGACAGCACAGCTACCTGCCAGTCGAAGCCCACTTCAAGTGCGAGACGCAGGTAGTCAGCGAGTGTTGTCTTGCCAGTGCCCTGTGCGCCACTTATTCCGACCAGCAGTGTTTTACCCGGGCTTTGCTGGTTTGCCACCCAGACCACCAGTGGTGCATAGTGCTTGGTGATCAGGTCGCTGAACCTGTCGGGAAGTCCATGTTCAGCTATAAACTCCCCATTCTGCTGATTTGTTAACATGATTCCTGCATCCATGGCATGGGTCGCAGCTTACACAAGAAGATACGAGATAATCCAGTAGTGATCCAGACCGTGCCCGTAAACCTTTTTTTATACTTGGCTAACTAATGACGCAGGTCTACGTCTAAACTTCTGAAATGAGCCAGACAGAACAAAAAATAATCCGCAAAGCAGCCGCCGGGGATCGCAGAGCTATACCTCAAATTTAGGACAGGCCGCTTAGGAGTTATTTCCTGTCAATTATGCCGCCTTTCT
>CAYZLS010000279.1:0-3367 GCA_964479355.1 uncultured Wenzhouxiangellaceae bacterium
CGCCACTGTCACATGACCCAACTCGTGCACAAAGATGCTTGCCCACACGAGCAAGGATCCTCCGCTTGCAACCAATATCCGGACCGGCATTGAACCCAATTCCGGATCGATCGCGACAAACATGCCGATTGCCACCATCGGGAGCACCACAAGCCAGGAAACACCAACGACCACTCGTACCCCGCCCACGATGCCGAGTGCGATGCCCTTGCTCAAAGTCGCTGTGACGGATCGATCTCGGCCTCGGCAGAGGTCGACTCGCCGCGGCCGAGCCGGAAAAAGGCGGCGGCACCGATCATCGCTCCATTGTCGGTACACAGGGCGGGTGACGGGAGAAACAGGCTAAGATTTCTCGTTCTACAAGCCTCGGCGAGTCGGACCCGTAACCTCCGATTGGCGAGAACCCCCCCGCCGGCAGCAACAACGGAGACACCGGCCTCGTCGGCAGCGTTCAGCGTCTTGGTGACAAGTACGTCGACGATCGCCTCCTGCACACTGGCCGCGATGTCCGCCATCGCCGGGAGCGTTCCTTCTGCATGATGGCGCCGAACGTACGTGACGACGGCAGTCTTCAGGCCGGAGAAGGAAAAGTCGAACGGCCGATCGGGAAGCGCCCGCGGGAACCGCACTGCTTCCGGGTCGCCTCCGTCCGATTCGGTATCTATTGCCGGCCCACCAGGAAACCCGAGGCCGAGGAAGCGGGCAAGCTTGTCAAAGGCCTCGCCAGCTGCATCGTCGATCGTAGAACCGACCGTCTCGTAAGAACCCCAGTCACGCATGTGGATGATCTGACTGTGGCCACCCGAGGCGAGCAGTACTACCGCAGGGGGCTCAAACTCCGCATGTTCAAGGCGCGGCGCAAACAGATGGCCCTCCATGTGATCAATACCGATGAACGGTACCTGCAGCGCCCAGGCGAGTGCCTTGCCGTAGGAAAAACCAACCATGAGAGCACCAGCTAAACCGGGACCCTGCGTCGCCGCCACCGCCTCTATATCCATCGAGTGCACACCCGCTTTTCGGAGGGCGGCGTGAGCCAACGACCTGATCGCTTCGACGTGGGCACGAGACGCCACCTCCGGCACCACACCACCGAAACGGGCGTGATCGTCCACCTGGGACGCCATAACGTTGGAGAGCACCTCAAAGCCGCGGGTAACCGCCACGGCCGTTTCGTCACAACTCGTTTCGAAACCAAGCACTAGTGGAGCGTCACTCATGCGACCCCCTCACGAATCCGATCTAGAGTGCGACGATAATCGGGGCTGGCTGCGTCGACGACCCACATCACGAGAGCGTCCTCATCGGTGTAGTAGCTAGGCCAGATACCCACCGACATAAATCCAAACTTCTGGTAAAGCCGAATCGCTGCTTGGTTAGAGACTCGGAGTTCGAGCGTGAGGTGCTTGGCGCCGCCGTCAAGGGCGAGGTCGATGAGCGCCAAAAGCAGCCGGGTCCCGGTGCGGTTCCGACGATATTGCCCATCGACGGCGATCGTCATGATGTGAGCTTCGGAACCGCTCACCATGATTCCGCCGTATGCCGTGACTCCGACCTCGCCGTCGGCCACCAGATAGGTGTGACCAGGCGCGGACATCTCCGCGACCAACATCGCTTCGGTCCACGGCAGCGAAAAAACACTGCGCTCGAGAACGAGCACTGCCAAGACATCGTCCGCCACCATTGGGCGGAAGGAATCCAGACTCACTGCCACAGCCCCTCCGATCTGAAATCAGTCCAGTTGATTGTGACGTCGGGTTCGCGCATGTACCGAGGCTGAACCTCATCTGGATTCGGAAGATCGCCGCGCTGAACAAGACCCCGGGCGATCTCGAGCACAGCCGAAGCATCGGGATGACGCGGCGTGCCCGTCTTCACGGCATGAAGCCCGCGAAGCGCGTCATCCGGAAGTGCTGCCCAGTCGCCGACGACCAGGGATTGAGATGCGTCCTCCTCGATCATCGCCCGCAACTCCTCCGGGGTGCACAGTTCGGTCGAGCCCTCACGAACCACACCGCCTGGAACAGGCCTGTATCTGCCTACCGCTATCTCTCCACGCCGGGTGTCGACAAGCGACCAGATCTTGCGATGCCCGGTGGCGGCCCTAAAGGCGATCGCATCGACCGAGGTGACCGAGAGGAGTTGTGCTCCGACTGCCACCGCTACCGCCTGAGCGGTCGCCAGTCCCGCGCGAATGCCCGAGAAGAGACCCGGTCCCACATCGACCGCCACCACGTCCACGTCATCGGGTTTCCATCCGGCCTGGGCAAAGCAGAATCTGAGCGCTGGCACGAGAAATCCGACATGGCCGCGCCGATCCATCCGGTGTGCGGACGCCATGAGATCCTCACCATCGGCGAGGGCTACCGAGGACGCGGCCGTCGTGGTTTCGATGGCGAGCATCCTCATGCGAACACTTCTCCGAGGGGCCGATCGGCCCAGAATCCATGTGGCTTCAACCGGACAAGGCGAACCCCGTCGTCTCCCGGCACGATCTCTACCAGAAGATGATCGTTACCGAGTTGCTGCTCGACCACGTCACCCCATTCCACGACAAGTGCACCCCGGTCCGCCTCATCGAGAAGGTCGAGATCATCGATCTCCGCAAGAGACCCGACGCGGTATACGTCGGCGTGGATGAGGGGCATGAATCCCTCGTAGCGACGGGCAAGCACGAACGTCGGACTGGTCACCTGTTCCTGCACACCCAATCCTTCAGCGATACCGGCCGCGAACACCGTCTTGCCGGCACCGAGACGCCCCTTTAGTAACAACACGTCACCCGGCCGCACCAGACTGGCGAGCCTCCTCGCCAATGCCCGGGTGGCGTCCGGTGTAGGGCATTCGATCTCCATCATCCGAACAATCCCAACTGCTCGACAGTCTCCTCAGGCGCCTGCGCAACCGCTAGCTCCGGTGCGGCGCCAAGGATCTCAGATACGAGGGCAAAATCCTCTCTCATCAGATCGGTCACCCGGTCCCCGCTACGGAGTGCCGCTGCAGGATGGAACGTGGGAACGAGATGACGCCTCCACCACGGATATACCTGTCCGCGCAATCGCGTGATACCCACATTCCGCTTGAGAAGAAGTTTGGTGGCAAAGTTGCCGAGAGGGACTACCACCCTTGGATCAATGAGCTCCATCTGGACCCGCAGATATTCCTTACAGGCGTCGATCTCATCGATCCGAGGATCCCGATTGCCCGGCGGCCGACACTTGAGCACATTGGCGATATAGACATCGTCGCGCTCGACGCCGATCTCGGTGAGGAGACAGTCGAGTAGTTTCCCGGCGGCTCCAACAAACGGTTCGCCCTGAAGATCCTCGTTTCGACCCGGGGCCTCCCCTACGAACATGATGTCGGC
>CAYZLS010000280.1:0-3352 GCA_964479355.1 uncultured Wenzhouxiangellaceae bacterium
CATGCACTGCTGAGACAGGGGTGGTCAGCTGGTTTTGTAATTTGGATAGTGCAAACAGTAAGGCACTGGAGTCAGCTCCACCACTGAAACCGACAAGATACTGTCTGACTACGGGCAGTGCCTGCAAAATGTGCAGCAGGCGATCCGTAGTGAAGGATAGTAAGCGGTTACTCATCTGAATCCGTAGTTATCACCTGGAAGGAGCACTAGTCTTTGAATTCACCATAGGAGAGTAAGCGCTGATAACGTTCTTCCAACAGAGCGGTGGTGGTCAGTTTGTCGAGCTCTTCAAGCTGGGCAGTAAGATAGTCGCCAACCTGCGAGGTTATTTTTTCAGGGTCTTTGTGCGCTCCCCCCAACGGCTCAGGGATTACTTCGTCAATTAGCCCTAACTGCAGTAGCCGATCGGAAGTGATTCCCAGTGCAGTCGCGGCATCTTCTGCCATGCCTGCATCCTTCCAGAGAATTGACGCACAGCCTTCCGGCGTGATCACAGAATAGGTGCTGTATTGCAGCATATTGACACGATCGCCCACGCCAATGGCAAGGGCTCCACCGGAGCCGCCTTCACCGATAATCGTGCAAATGACAGGTGTTTCCAGACGTGACATGTACTTGAGGTTGTTGGCGATGGCTTCTGATTGGCCACGCTCTTCAGCGCCAATACCCGGGTAGGCTCCCGGGGTATCGATAAAGGTCAATAGTGGCAGGTGAAATCGTTCGGCCATTTTCATCAGACGTAACGTTTTGCGGTAACCTTCGGGGCGGGGCATACCGAAATTCCTGAAAACCTTGGCCTTGGTATCGCGTCCTTTCTGGTGGCCAATAATCATCACGGCGCGCCCCCGAAAACGGGCCAGTCCGCCAATAATGGCATGGTCATCGGCAAAAGCACGGTCTCCGTGGAGTTCATGAAACTCATCAAACAGGTGATCCACATAGTCCAGGGTATAAGGTCTGAGTGGATGACGGCTGAGTTGGGACACCTGCCAGGCCGTTAAGTCTTTGAAAATACTGGCTAGTTTCTGCCGCATTTTGGATTGCAGACGCTGTATTTCCTCATCAAGGTTGAGTGCATTATCGGAGCCCACATTGCGAAGTTCATCAATCTTGGCCTGTAATTCTGCAATAGGCTGTTCAAAATCAAGATAATTTGGGTTCATAGTAAACTGCTTTCCATTAAGAGCCCGAATTATAACGGCTTGTGCTGCCTGAGGGGACGTTCTCAATTAAATACAACTTTCTCCAGGGGCTGGTATCAACTTGCTGTTCCAATGTGTTAATGCCCAGTCCCACAGCGCCTCCAGCGACAATGCGGGCGGCGGGTTGTGGCCCAGAAAACGCAATACCCGCTCAATTGCAACATTTGCTTCATGGTGTGTGACCGGATCAGCAAATGAGCGTTTGCTCAACTTTTGGCCGTCTGCAGATAATGCTATTGGTAAGTGCAAATATTCTGGTGTGACAAGCCCGAGTGCGCTCTGCAAGCCTGTCTGCCGGATGGTAGAGTCAAGCAGGTCGGCACCGCGCACCACTTGTGTGACACCCTGAAAATCATCGTCAATCACCACAGCGAGTTGGTAGGCGAATAGCCCATCTGCCCGGCGAATAATAAAATCTCCACCAACTTCCGTAGCATCCAACACCACCCTTCCGCGTAGCTTGTCAAAGAATTCGCAGTGCTCAGCAGCAAGCTTGAAACGGATTGAGCGAGCTTGTTTTCCATCCTTAATGCCTTCCCTGCAGGTGCCCGGATAAATTCCGGATACCGGCAAATCTTTGCGTATGCAACCACAGTAGTAGGCAAGACCGGTTGCCAGTAACTGGTCCACGGCTTGTTGATAGGCGTCAAGTCTGTTGCTCTGGAAAAGTACCGGCTCATCCGGTACCAATCGCAAGCGATGCAGGTCATTGATAATGCCGGTGGCGCTGCCGGCAACTTCCCGCGGTGGGTCAAGGTCTTCCATTCTGAGCATCCATTTACCACCGACACTTTTACATTCAAGATAGCTCCCAACTGCTGACACCAGGGACCCGAAGTGCAGATCACCGCTGGGCGAGGGTGCAAACCGGCCGATAACTGTAGTCTGCCCGAACATTTTAATGCGCCGGCAGCCGGAAAATTGGTGTACCAAATGGGTTAAGATCCATAGCGGTTGGGGTTTCTATCGCTCTATAACTTGAGACGCCTCATTGAGAAAATCACCGGTTACCAGTTTAACTCCGCATTGCCAAAGAACAGCTAAATCGGAGGCGTCCTTAACCTCATCGGCTATGATGGTTATATCGTAAGGTTTAACAGCGCTGATAACCGACCGGATTATCTCTTGGTTGGCCGTGTTAGAAGACAGGCGTTGTGCTAGGCCCGAGCGAAGTTTGATCATGTTGACGGGTAAGTGTTCAAGCAACTGAAGGTTGCTGTGGTCATTGTCAAATTCCGCCAGTATAAAACCACCACAGACATCCTGTAGTTCATCAATTACGCGGCGGGTAGGTCTGAGATTGGATTCGGCGGCTAGTGTTGAAAACTGAAGTATCAGTTGTGAGCCATCGGCTCCAGTTTTTTTCAACATGCGTTGAAACCAGCTGGGAAAGCTGAAATCAAGTATCGAGTTACTGCTCAATGAAATAATATGTTGGTCGTTGGTCCCTGCGAGGGCAGCGAGCACCTGCGGAATGATATGGCGATCAATGCTACTGCCAAGATCGTTACGCTCCCCGGCCGGCATAAATTCACTGGCTGGGATGTCACAATCTTCCTCACGCATAAAAGTACGGCTTTCAAACAAGCCTGCGTTTTCGCCCTCAAGATTGACGATAGATTGCTGCACTGTATAAAAATCATGATTATTCAATGCATAGCGAATTCGTTTCACCCAATCTCTATCAGTCGCACCGGAATTGACTGTAGTCAGCGCGGGTTTATACTTGGCAAGTGTTTTACCCATTTTTGAGGCTTCTCTGTAAGCTGCTCTGGCCTGGCCAACGAGTTCCGCGGCATCGTGGGTTAAAGAGCCTATTGAGGTCATACCAATGCTACACGAAGCCGTCAAAGTCTGGTCGCCAAGATCAATACTATGGTTGCTGTAGTGACTGATGATGCTATCGGCCACATCCTGTAATGCGGATTTGTCGTTTCGTTTGAGTAACACGATGAAACCGTAGTCGCTGAAACGGGCAGGCAGATCCATATCTTCAAGACATGCATTAATGACATTAGCCAGATCAAGGATGTAAGTATCAATGCCATCCATACCTAGTACAAAAATTAGACCCCCCAGCTCTGCTGGGGAGGCGCGCAGGGTTTGACAATTTCTGGAATCTCATAGTAACTCCTAAGTGTGAGCCGCGA